>CAZMHK010000011.1:0-45631 GCA_964566045.1 uncultured Flavobacterium sp. | reverse complement strand
AACAATTATGAGATATATATTTTTAGCAGCTGTAACTATGTTAATCAGCACCAACATTATGGCGCAAAATCCCACAAATGCAGTAAATATTGAAAATGAAGATGCTTCAATTTTAGCGTTACAAGACACCGTGAAAAATAAAAAAGGCGAAATCCTAAAAGAAGTAATCATAAATAATAATAGAGAGAAAAAACCAGTATCAGTCTTGCGTTCTGGTTTAAAACCGATGGATACTCCGCAAAGTGTTCAAGTTATTGGAGCGGAAATAATTGCTCAACAACAATCAATTAGATTGAGTGATGTCATAAAAAATGCTAACGGAATTTATGTGGGTTCAGCAAGAGGTGGTGCACAGGAATCATTCTTCTCAAGAGGCTACGACATGTCTGGCAATAACATGTTTAAAAATGGTTTTCGTTATAACGGAGGATCAATACCTGAAGTATCTGGTTTAGAAAAAGTCGAATTTTTAAAGGGCGGATCGGCATTGCTATATGGAAATGTGGCTCCTGGAGGAATTTTGAACTTGGTAACAAAAACGCCAAAGTTTACAGCGGGAGGCGAATTATCTATGCAAGTAGGAAGTTTTTCATATTACAAACCATCAATAGATTTCTATGGCCCTTTGAATAAAAATATTGCATATCGTGTGAATGCTTCATATGAAAAGTCAGACAGTTTTAGAGACTTTGTGAAAAACGATAGAATTTATATCAACCCCTCATTATTGATTAATGTAACCGATAAAACACAAATTACTGTACAAGGTGATTATTTAAGCGCCGACTGGACACCTGATTTTGGGACAGGGATTGTTGGTAAAGAAATACTCAATACGCCTCGAAACATTAATTTTGGGGCATTATGGTCAAAAGGAAATACAAAATCATCAAGTGCCTCCCTATTATTACACCATGATTTTAATGAGAACTGGAAATTAGGTTTTAACACTTCTTTTCAATCGTACAATAGAACACAAAAATCAACGGCGCAATTATCTAATTTAGCATATACAACTACTAATGGTGTTCAACAAATTAACTGGAAAAGAGGCTTAACACAAGCAGATGGTGCCGAAAAGATTTTTGCGAACCAGTTAAGCTTACAAGGAACATTTACAACTGGTAAAATAAAACATGATTTAATTACAGGAGTTGATTACGAAGATTCTTCGGCTCCAAGCTATACTTTTGGTTTTTTTGCCCCAACAAGACCAGCTGATCTTGTTACCACCGAAACGACAGCCATAAACTTGTTAAACTACAATTACAATACGCAAAGTCTTGATGTACCATTTCCTAGCAGAAAAACGCAACTTGCAACTACAAATACACAGCGTTTTGGAATATTTGCGCAAGATTTAATTTCGATAAATGAATATTTCAAGATTCTTGCAGGGCTAAGATGGTCATGGCAGCAAAATGATGCAACGACTACAAGAGAAGTTATTGAACGCATCAACAATGTAAATACCATTACTACTACTTATGAAAATGCAAAACCTATTGCCTCTATAAAAACAGTTAATAGAGCGTTCTCACCCAAAGCAGGTATCGTTTTTCAACCTAATAAAGAAGTTTCGTTTTTTGCGAGTTATTCTAACTCATTTACTCCTAATACAGGGACAACTGTAGACTTAAAACCACTTGACCCATCAATTATTGACCAATATGAAGTTGGTGTCAAAAAAGAATTTTGGAAAGGAATTTTAAGTACAAACGTTACTGTTTATCAGATAGAAAACAATAATCTAGCACAAACAGCTCAATTTGGTGCAGATGGCGTTACCCCAAATGTAGATACTAATAGACGAGAATTAGTAGGAGCTACCAAAGGAAAAGGTCTAGAAATAGACATTATTGCTAGGCCACTAGAAGGATTCAACATCAATGCTGGATACAGTTTTAATGAAACTAAAATTTCAAAATCATCTGGTACAAGTGGTAGTTTTGTCGTAGGTGATTTATTTGTAAGAACTCCAAAAAATACAGCAAACTTAAGTTTCTTTTACAAAGTGCCTTCAGGAAAATTAAAGGGATTTACCATAGGTGCCATGGCAAATTATATAGGAAACCGCTTAGGAGGGTGGAACGATCGTTATGTTTGGACCGAGGTTACTCCTGCTACAACACCTAAAACCTACACAGTACGAATTGAGGACCGGGACATCCCACTAAAAGGTTACACAACAGTAGATGCATCGCTAGGATACGAATGGAATAAAATATCTCTCCTATGCAAACTTTCAAACATAACAAATGAACTGAACTACACTGTTCACGAAAATTACAGCACAAATCCAATTGCTCCAAGACAAGTAATGGCTATTTTAAAGTATAAATTGTAATCTTCAAACAAATAAAACAACAAGGCCCAAAATACAGTTATTTTGGGCCTTGTTGTTTTTTCAATTTCTTATTTTTAGTGCATTTCGATTCCGTTCACTTCTAAAAGATCGTTAAGCAAAACATTAACATGAGGTTCGTATTTTTCAATGCCACTAAGGTACCACTCTGAGATTAATGAAAGTTGATAAGGAGTATAACCCTCGTCGTCGATTGGTAACCCGAGTAAACCTGCTATTAGAAAATCTTCAAGTATTTTATCGGTAACAATCCGATTTGGAATTCCGTTAGCAATACTTCCGTTTAGTCGTTCGTATTCTTTACGACCCGCAACAAAACCTGCTAATACTGCTTCGTTTTTCATGGATTCGCTGAATTGCAAATAAGGATCTAAACCAATGTTGTATCCCTTGTAATACTGCTGTCTATACAAGCTATTGTACACTTTTCTCATAGAATTTCTATTGTGGTATTTGAATTTCTACTACAAAAGTACCGCAAAGCAAATGAGACAAAAACAAAAATCGATAAACGGACTAATTACTCTTTTAAAAGCAGCAACCTTGCAGATAATCGATGTTTTCATTGAAAACCACCTCTTATGATCGATATTAAATACTGAAAACCAATACAATATTAGCCTCTATTTTCTCGAATAAGTAAGACCCTTTTACAAAAAATCCCAATTTAGTGATTAACCAAATTGGGATTGAGTATAATAATTACTATGCTGCTTTATTGCAAACCTGCGAGACTATTCTTTATAGTTTCAATTTTCGCGAGAGCATCAGCCTCTTTTTTTCTTTCGTTTTCAATTACCTCCGCTTTAGCGTTAGCAACGAATTTTTCATTAGATAACTTTACTTGAACAGATTTCAAGAATCCATTGATATAATTTAGCTCTTCGGTAAGTTTTGCTATCTCGGCTGCTACATCTATATTTCCAGAAATAGGAATAAAGTATTCATTTGAATTCACTCTGAATGACAAAGCGCCGTCCACCTTTTCGGCTACGTACTCTAAACGAGATATATTACCTAATTTACTTACTACTGAGTCAAAATAAACAGCTGCATTTTCGTTGTTTACCACTTTTAATTCAATGGTGTCTTTGAACGGAATGTTCTTGTCTTTTCTGATGGTTCTAATTCCAGAAATCACATCGATTGTACTTTCAAAATCAGAAATCAGTTTCGCGTTAAAAGGCTTTAATTCTGGCCATATTGACACGATCAAAGCCTCTTCACTTGTTCTATCAGTAATCAAATGCCAAATTTCTTCAGTCAAGAAAGGCATAAATGGGTGTAATAATTTCAAGTTGTTTTCAAGCATTTCAATCGCTTTCGCAAAAGTTACGCTGTCAATTGGCTGCTGGTAACCCGGTTTTATCATTTCGAGGAACCAAGAACAGAAATCATCCCATACTAGTTTATAAATTGCCATTAAGGCATCAGAAATTCTATATTTTTCGAAGTTATCTTCAATCTCTGCTAGCGTTTGCTGCAATTTTGCCTCATACCATTCGATTGCTACTTTTGAAGATTCTGGTTGAGGAATAGCCTCTGAAACTTCCCAGCCTTTGATCAACTTAAAGGCATTCCAAATTTTATTGGTAAACGCCTTGCCTTGGTTGCACAACTCTTCATCAAACATGATATCGTTTCCTGCTGATGCGCTCAAAAGCAAGCCTACACGAACGCCATCTGCACCGAATTTATCAATCAAATCTAACGGATCAGGCGAATTTCCTAAGGATTTAGACATTTTACGACGTTGCTTATCGCGTACTAATCCAGTCAAATATACATTTGAAAATGGTTTTTCAGCAGTATACTCATAACCTGCAATAATCATACGAGCCACCCAGAAAAACAAAATATCTGGACCTGTTACCAAGTCATTTGTTGGATAGTAATATTTAAAATCAGCGCTTTCAGGATCCATAATCCCACCAAAAACTGACATTGGCCACAGCCACGATGAGAACCAAGTATCGAGTGCATCAACATCCTGAGTTAAATCTTTTGTTTCAAGTTTAAGGTTTAAAGTTTTCTCTCTTGCTAACTTTAAGGCATCATCAATATTCTCCGCAACTACAAAATCTTCTTTGCCATCACCATAAAAGTAGGCAGGTATTTGTTGTCCCCACCATAACTGACGGGAGATATTCCAATCTCGAATGTTGTTTAACCAATGCGCATAGGTATTGTTAAAGCGAGAAGGGTGTAATTTGATATCACCATCTTCAAGAACCGATTTGATAGCAGGTTTTACCAACTCCTCCATTTTCAGAAACCACTGATCAGACAAACGCGGCTCAATTACAGCTTTAGTTCTTTCAGATGTTCCTACTTTATTTAAATGCGACTCGGTTTTTAATAAAGCGCCAATTTGTTCTAATTCGATAGCAATTTCGGCACGCACCACGAAACGATCTTTTCCTTGGTAATGCAATCCGAACGAATTAAGAGAAGCATCTTCATTGAAAATATCGATAATTTCCAAATTGTGCTTTTCGCCCAAAGTTTTGTCGTTCATATCGTGAGCAGGCGTTACTTTCAAGCAACCTGTTCCAAACTCCATATCAACATATTCGTCTTCGATAATAGGAATTACTCGGCCGCAAATTGGCACGATCGCTCTTTTACCACGTAAATGTGTAAAACGCTCATCATTAGGGTTAATGCAAATAGCAGTATCTCCAAAAATTGTTTCGGGTCTTGTGGTAGCAATCGTTAAAAAATCTTCGGCACCATCAATTTTGTATTTTAAAAAGAATAATTTCCCTTGTTGTTCTTCGTAAATTACTTCTTCGTCAGAAAGTGTAGTTTTGGCCTCAGGATCCCAATTCACCATTCGGTATCCTCTGTAAATCATTCCTTTATTATACAAATCGACAAACGAGCGTATTACAGATGCTGACATATCTGGGTCCATCGTAAACTTTGTACGTTCCCAATCACAAGAAGCACCTAATTTTTTGAGTTGTTCTAAAATTACTCCACCGTATTTATCTGTCCATTCCCACGCGTGCGCCAAAAACTCCTCACGAGTCAAATCGTTTTTGTTAATTCCTTCGGCTTTTAGTTTAGCGACAACTTTAGCTTCGGTTGCAATTGAGGCATGGTCCGTACCCGGAACCCAACACGCATTAAAACCTTTTAAACGAGCACGTCGTATTAAAACATCTTGAATGGTATTGTTTAACATATGTCCCATGTGTAAAACTCCAGTCACGTTTGGCGGTGGAATGACAATGGTATATGGTGTTCTCTGATCTGGCTCTGAGTGAAAATAATTATTTTCCATCCAGTAGCTATACCACTTATTTTCAATAGTTTTAGCGTCGAATTGTGCAGGAAGAGTCATAAAAAGCAACTGTTAAAACCAAAAGTATGTTTTGGTCTGATATTTGTAAATCGAATTGTGAACAAAAGTAAATAATAAAATACACTATAAAAAGCGAAATAAAAATTTGTACGTTATTTAAAAGAGAGTAACTTTACTACAAAATGAAAACCAATCTAAAAATGAAAAAAAGCCTAGCGTTAATTGCATTCCTTTTACTTAGCACCATAAGCATTGCTCAAAACGGGCCTAAGATCGAGTTCTCCTCAAAAAACAATACTATTGACTATGGCACAGTTAAAGTAACAGAAAATGCAACAAGAGAATTTAGTTTTACAAATACAGGAAACGCACCTTTAGTGGTTAGCAACGTATTATCTACTTCAGGCTTTACAATTGCAAATTATACCGAAACACCAATTTTACCTGGTAAATCAGGAACAATAACCATAAAATACAACATGGCAATTGGCCCAATCAGAAAAACAATAACTGTTGAAACAAACGCCATAAATCACGAAAACGGCCGTATTGCATTAAAAGTTAAAGGCGAAGTTATAGAAAATTAGTTTTTCTCAAACGTGAAAGCGCTATCAAACCCAAGAACTAATAAAATTTACAGAACGTCCTCCAATTGAAAAGTAAATAGTAAAATTTGACTATTTCGCTCTACTTCTAGTGAAATCCATTGATCATCAGGTTGTTTAAAAAGGTTGTTTATTTCTTGTAAAGTATATTCATACGGCAATTTATTATTGACACGCAAAACGATATCACCTGCACGTAATCCAGCTATGGCAGCTGGAGATTTTTTCCTGATATGAGCTATCTCGTAAATTGGTTTTAGCTGAAATTTGTATTTAAAATCATTTACATAAATACGAGTCCCTCCACCTGAACCATAGTTATTGTTTTCTGGAACGGTTTCCATCTTCACCGTTTCTTGTACCCATTGCAAACCGTGATGCTGAATTTCAATGCCGCTTTTATTGTATACAAAATGCGAAACATATATTTTATTTCTCGTTAGATTCAAAAGCTGCGAATTATAATCAAAAACAACCTTGAAACGCTTCATGATTTCTCCTCCAACAGACCCCATTCGATCCGTTGCCATTGAAACGTTTTTTAACGAAAGTGAATCTGGAAAAGAAGTCACAACAGACTTAAAACCGAAACCACCAATATTAAATTCTTTAATTTTAGCACGCTTGCCTTCAACATCGCCGCTAAATCCGCGACCTAAAAAGTCATCAAAATTTTTTTTAGGAACTGACACTAGTGGATTCCGATTTTGAAAAAGCCAGACCGCATCACTATTACCAATATCAACTAACAATTTTACAGGAACCTCTTTTTCATTTACAATCACATCAGCTTTTACATAAGGCTTATTGTTTTCAAGCTCGATAGGCAAAACAGTAGCCTTCTTTTTGATTTTTTGTTGGTGTTCGGGAGAATCTTTATATACAGTTATTTTCTTTTTTCGGTAATCCAACTGTACCAAATGATTTTTAAAAAATTGATAACCAATAATACCATTAACTGGAATCCCAATGTGCGAGGATAAATTAAAATCAGGATCTAATACGATGTACAGAAAATGTCCGCGATATTGTAAATTTCCAAATTCTAATACATTATTAGTCGATTTAAGTCCCTCTACCGTATTTTGACTTCCCAAACCTTTGAGCATTACTTTTTGCGTGTTATAAAAACGCACCTCTTTTTTTTCTTCAAGGCTAAACAAAATAGTCTCAGAAACCCCAGTATCGAGTAAAAAATTCAATTCTACCCCATTAACTTTGATGGGTACAAAGACTAAATTATTAATCAACTGAAAAGGAACAGTCACTTTTGTCACACCCTCTTTAAATTCAAATCCGGGTTGCGCAACCATAATTTGGCTAAACAGCGTAAATAAAAGGACCAGGAAACTTTTTTTCATAAATCAACTTTATCTTAAAATTACAAAATAAAAGTTTGAGAAATACAGATTTAACAATTGATAGAGCATTTAATTGGATTTAATTCGGAAAAAAAATCGCAAATTTGCAATTCAACAAAAAAAGACTATGCCAACAATATCTAAAAAAGGCACGCAAATGCCTGAATCTCCTATTCGAAAATTAGTTCCTTTTGCTGAAATCGCAAAGAAAAAAGGGAACAAAGTATTTCATTTAAACATCGGCCAACCGGATATAAAAACTCCAGAAGTTGCCATGGAAGCGGTAAAAAATATCGACTTGACTATTTTAGAATACAGTCATTCTGCTGGTAACGAAAGTTACAGAACTAAATTGAGCGCCTCTTATATCAAACAAGGTGTTTCAGTAAACAAAGAAGACATCATCATTACAACTGGTGGATCAGAAGCTTTGCTTTTTGCTATTGGTAGCACTATGGATCAAGGTGATGAAATTATCATTCCTGAACCATTTTACGCGAATTACAACGGATTTTCAACGGCATCAGGAGTTAAAGTTGTACCCGTAATTTCAACTATAGATACCGGATTTTCATTGCCAGCTGTAGCTGATTTTGAGAAATTGATTACTCCAAAAACCAAAGCAATATTGATTTGTAATCCAGGAAATCCAACGGGTTATTTGTATTCAAAAGAAGAAATTATGCAATTAGCTGAGTTGGTACAAAAACACGATTTGTTTTTGATTTCTGACGAAGTTTACCGTGAATTCACCTATGATGGAGATGTACATTACTCGGTAATGAATATACCTGGACTAGAGCAACACGCTATTATGATTGATTCTGTGTCAAAAAGATACAGCATGTGTGGCGCACGTATTGGTGCCATGGTTTCAAAAAACAAAGAAGTAATGAACGCGGCCATGAAATTTGCGCAGGCAAGATTGAGTCCGCCAACAATTGAACAAATTGCAGCCGAAGCCGCTTTAGATACCCCACAAAGCTATTTTGACGAGGTTATTGCGGAGTACAGAGAGCGTCGCGATACTTTAATTGAAGAGTTAAGCCAAATTGAAGGCGTAATTATCAGCAAGCCGAAAGGCGCTTTTTATTGTATTGCACAATTACCAATTGACAATGCAGACGCTTTTGCACAATGGTTACTTGAAAGTTACGACCTAAACGGCGAAACTGTTATGGTTGCTCCTGCCGCTGGATTTTACTCTACTCCGGGTGTAGGTTTGAATCAAGTTCGAATTGCCTATGTTTTGAAAAAAGACGATTTGATAAGTGCGGTTCGTATTTTAAAAGCAGCAATTCCTGCCTACCAAGCCATGACACAAAAAGGATAAATAGTTAAAAACTAATGATTTCAAAAAGGCAATAGCAACACGCTATTGCCTTTTTTTGTTTTGCACCCAAAAAATACTACAGTTACAAAGCGATAAAGAAGTCTTAAATAGTGTACGCTATAGAAATTCTTAAATTTTTATTATTTATCTTTACCGCTCAAATAAATACACCCACTATAATAGTTGCATTTAATGATAAAAAACGAAGAATTTCAAGACGAAATAGGCGATAATCACGTAAGCTTATCAGCTAAAAACCCAATAAGAGAAGATGCATTTACACTTTCGGATGATGATAAAATTGAAAAGATTAAAAAAGATGTCGAAAACATTCTGCAAACCTTAGGAATGGATTTGACAGATGATAGTTTAAAAGGTACGCCTAATCGCGTAGCAAAGATGTTTGTGAAGGAAATTTTTGGAGGTTTAAATCCAAATAAAAAACCAAAAGCATCTACTTTTGACAACAACTACAAATACGGTGAAATGCTGGTAGAAAAAAACATTATTGTTTACTCTACCTGTGAGCATCATTTATTGCCAATTATCGGTAGAGCTCACGTAGCATACATATCGAATGGCACTGTAATTGGATTATCTAAAATGAACCGAATTGTTGAATATTACGCAAAAAGACCACAAGTTCAAGAGCGTTTAACTATGCAAATTGTACAAGAATTGCAACAAGCTTTGGGTACCGAAGACGTTGCTTGTGTGATTGATGCTAAACACCTTTGTGTAAATTCAAGAGGAATTAGTGATATCGAGAGTAGCACAGTAACCTCTGAATTTGGTGGGAAATTTAAAGATACGGTAACGCGTAGAGAATTTTTAGATTACATCAAATTAGAAACAAAATTCTAAATTAGTAAGGTCGTAATTAGACTGCTAAACCATAGCCCTGATTGCAGTGGAAATCCTTTATATTTTTTCTTAAAAATATAAAGATTGAAACGAAAAGCAGGAAACAGCTCCTAAAAAAAACAAAATGCCTTTATACGAAACGCAAACCATTAAAATATACAATTCTCTTTCAGGAGAAAAAGAAACATTTACACCTATCACCGAAGGAAATGTAGGAATGTATGTGTGCGGTCCTACGGTGTACAGCAATGTGCATTTAGGAAACGTGCGTACCTTTATGTCGTTTGATATCATTTTTAGGTATTTTCAGCATTTAGAGTACAAAGTGCGTTATGTTCGAAATATTACAGATGTTGGTCATATTGTTGATGATGTAGATGAAGGCGAAGATAAAATTGCCAAAAAAGCTCGTCTGGAACAATTGGAACCAATGGAAGTAGTGCAACGCTACACCGTAGATTTTCATGATATTTTAAGCGCTTTTAACTTTTTGCCACCAAGTATTGAGCCAACAGCGACTGGACATATTATTGAACAAATCGAAATTATCAAAACTATTATTGCAAATGGTATTGGATATGAAGCTAACGGATCGGTATATTTTGATGTTGTAAAATTCAATGAAACCAATAATTACGGTAAGTTGAGTGGCCGAAATATTGAAGATATGCTTGCTAATACACGAGATCTTGACGGACAAAGCGACAAGCGCAACCCACAAGATTTTGCACTTTGGAAAAAAGCCGAACCGCAACACATCATGAGATGGCCTTCGCCTTGGAGCGATGGTTTTCCGGGATGGCACCTTGAATGTACTGCAATGAGCACCAAATATTTGGGGAATCATTTTGACATACATGGTGGCGGAATGGATTTAAAATTCCCACATCATGAATGCGAAATTGCACAAAACGAAGCTTGCACCGGACAAACGCCTGTGAATTATTGGATGCACGCCAACATGCTTACGTTGAATGGTAAAAAGATGGCCAAATCTACTGGAAATAATATTTTACCAAGAGAAATTTTGACTGGCGAAAATACGATTTTAAGCAAAGCTTTCTCTGCAGCTGTAGCTCGCTTTTTTATGTTACAAGCGCACTACCGTAGTATTTTAGATTTCTCGGATGATGCTATTGTTGCAGCTGAAAAAGGATACAAAAGATTAATGGAAGCCATGAGTGCATTAGCATCACTTTCTGCAAGCAATACCAGTTCATTGGCAATTGCTGAATGGAGACAATCGTGCTACGATGCAATGAATGACGACTTTAATACGCCTATTTTAATCGCACATTTGTTTGAAGGTGTTCGCTTTATCAATTTATTGAAAGATGGAAAAGAAACTTTAAACACGGCTGATTTGGAAACTTTGAAGCAGACTATGAATGCCTTCGTATACGACGTGCTTGGTTTGGAGGATGAAAAAGTTTCGGATAGTAATAATGATAAGTTAGAAGGCACTATTGCACTACTGATTGAAATGCGCAAGCAAGCCAGAGAGAATAAAAACTTTGCGCTGTCAGATCAAATTAGAGATCAATTGTTGGCTCTTGGAATTCAGTTGAAAGACGGGAAAGAAGGAACTACATTTAGCATTTAAAGGAATTACTTTTATTTGCTAAAGCCTTACAATCAAGACAAAAGAATCTGTATGCTATCGAAAATATTGATTTTACCATTTGTATTATTGGTGCGATTTTATCAAACCGCGATATCTCCATTTACGCCTGCTGCTTGTCGTTTTGAACCTACATGCAGTTCGTACATGATTCAGTCTTTGCAAAAACACGGCTTGTTTTATGGAGGTTTTTTAGGATTAAAACGAATTTTACGCTGCAATCCTTGGGGACCAACAGGCTATGATCCTGTTCCTGAAAGCCAACCAAAAAAATAACAAATAATAGATAAAACATAAATTCTATTTAACAGAATACAAAAAAAAACTATGACACACGCTTTAACCATTGTTTGGAATCCTTCAGAGGGAATCGATTTAGGATTTTTCACCATACGCTTTTACAGCTTGATGTTTGTAATTGCATTTGGTTTAGGTTGGTACATCATGAAACATATATTTGTTCGTGAAGGAGAATCAATTGAAAAACTAGATTCACTTTTCATCTGGACAGTACTTGCTACTTTGGCTGGAGCACGTCTGGGGCATGTGTTTTTTTATGACTGGGAATATTACCGCAACCATTTACCTGAAATTATACTACCATTCCGCTTAAGTCCAAGCTTTGAGTTTACAGGCTACCAAGGATTAGCTAGTCACGGCGCGGCGATTTCCATCATAATAGCCATGTATTTTTATAGCAAAAATATTTTGAAGCGACCACAACTTTGGATTTTAGATCGCGTTGTCATTCCAGTGGCTAGTGGTGCAATTTTTGTACGTTTGGGTAACTTTTTTAACTCTGAAATTATTGGTAATGCTACTGATTCTGCATTTGGAATTAAATTCATAAAAGACCATTTTAGTCCACAAGACGCGATTAATAACACACAAATTGCCAATCCAAAAGAAGCATATACAGCTATTGCTACAGATCCAAAGTTTGCAAATTTATTAGAGCAAGTGCCAAGTAGCCATCCAACGCAACTGTACGAAGCGTTTTGCTACATCTTTGTATTTGCCATTTTATTTTTCTTGTATTGGAAAACAGACAAACGCAAATACACCGGTTATTTGTTTGGAATGTTTTTGGTGTTATTGTTCTCAGTACGTTTTGTAGTAGAGTCGGTAAAAGAAAGCCAAGGTGGATTTGAAAGTGCTCTAGGCTTATTTTCAACAGGACAGTGGTTAAGTATTCCTTTTGTACTAATCGGTTTGTATTTCGTAATCACCGCTAAAAAAGAACTAAAATAAAAGAAATTATATTGAGTAAAAGCGCTAATCCCTCACAAAAGGATTAGCGCTTTTTTATTGGCTACAGCTGAAAAGCACAACTCAATTCTATATTTTTAATGTTATAGCCCGCATTTGAAGCACCAAGACCCGCATTTGACTGATGTTGTAAACTAGGTCGGAGATCAATTATAACCGACTTTATTTTATACGAAAATCCTATTGCCAACACATCAGAGAAAGCGAAACCTTTGGAGAGTCGTTCCGTTTGTGTATCTGTAAACATCGGGCCTACGCTCAACAGGATATAACAACTTGCCGCTGTTGAAAATTGTTTCCTGAGCAATCCGCCAACATTTAAAATATAACTTTTTACTGTCCTATTTTGACTGTAAAGCGCACGTAAATCTTCGTAATTGGGCGTTTCAGGTTTAACAAAAAAGAGGTTCAACATTTGATGTTTAGCGTTATTAAATTCGGGTTGAATTAATAACTCCAGTCCGATAGATTTTTTCCTCATAAGCGGATACAGTAACTCCAACTTTACAAACTCAGCGCTATGGCTGTAATTCCGATTTTTAAACTCAGAACCTGTACCAACAGCAAACCCAATTGAAGTGGGACGAAAAACTGATTGACTACGAACAACCGAACCACAGAACATACACATGCAAATAACAAGTACGATTCGATAAGATTTTTGACCTATCATAGATTATTTTGTAAAAATTAAATGTAGTAAAATTAAAATCAAAGCATAAAAAAAAGGTTCAACTTTCGTTGAACCTTTTTACTATAAACTAGTTGCGAGTATTATGCCGCAGCGTGTTCTTTTTCAATAGCATCTTTCTCTTCTTTTGTGAAAGTATCAACAACCACTGGAGTTGCGATAAATAAAGAAGAATAAGTACCTACAATAATACCTACTAACATTGCAAAGATAAATCCTCTGATTGACTCACCTCCAAAAAGGAACATTGTCAACAATACCAAGATCATCGTTAATGAAGTATTTAAAGTTCTTGACAACGTAGTGTTAATCGAAGCGTTTACAATACTATCAAAAGTACCTTTACGTTTTCCTAAGATAAACTCACGAATTCTATCAAATACGATTACAGTATCATTCATTGAGTATCCAATTACAGTTAAGATAGCTGCAATGAAGTGCTGATCCATTTCCATGTGGAAAGGCATGAATTTGTAACATAAAGAGTAAATTCCTAATACAAAGATAACGTCATGCGCAACTGCTGCAATCGCACCTAATGAATATTGCCATTTACGGAAAGAAATCATTAAGTATAAAAAGATCACCGCTAATGCACCAAGTACAGCCCAATATGAATTGGTTTTGATATCCTCAGAGATAGAAGCACCTACTTTTGAAGCTTGCAACACCCCTACTTTTTTACCATCAAATGTATTCGTAAAATTATCGTAAGATGTATTTGGATAATACTTAGCTAAAGCTTTGTATAATTTCTCATTCACTTCTTTATCAACCGCAATACCATCCTCTTGGATTTTATATTTAGTTGTAATTTTCAATTGATCGTCATCACCTAAAACTTTAGCTTCTACCGGAGTTCCAAATGCAGCAGACAACTCTTCAGAAACAACAGATGCGTCAACTGGTTTTTCGAATTTCACTTGAAAAGTTCTACCTCCAACAAAATCCACACCTTGATCTAATCCGTTAACGAAGAAGATAGAAATCAAACTCACCACTACTACTAAAGAAGAGAAGATATAAGTAAACTTTTTAATTTTGATGAAATCATAATTAAAGTTAGTAAACCAGTCTTTAGTCATATTTGTACAGAAAGTCAAATCTGCTTTTCCTGCAATGTTTTTATCAATAAAGATTCTCGCAATGAAAATAGAAGTAAACAATGAAGTTGCAATACCAATAAGTAAGGTTAAAGCAAATCCTTTGATTGGTCCAGTTCCAAAGATGAACAAAATAGCTCCGGTTAATACGTGTGTAACGTTTGCATCAATGATAGAACGCATTGCACCATGCCATCCGTAAGCTGAAACTACCGCTTCTGATAAAGTTTTACCATCACGTAATTCTTCCTTAGCTCTTTCGTAAATAATGATGTTAGCATCAACCGCAGTACCTAATGTTAAAACTATACCTGCAATACCTGGCAATGTCAATACAAAACCAAAACTTGCCATAATTCCGAACAAGAACAATAAGTTCAATAACAAAGCTAAATTAGCATACCAACCTGCTTTTCCGTAATAGAAAACCATCCAGAAACATACTAATAAAAATCCGATGATAGATGAAATTAATCCTGCATCAATAGAAGCTTGTCCCAGTGATGGACCTACCACAGTAGATTGTACAATATCAGCAGAAGCTGGTAATTTACCTGCATTTAAAACGTTAGCTAAATCTTTAGTTTCCGTAATATCAAAAGCACCTGAAATTTCAGATCTTCCTCCAGCGATTGGACCACTAGAAACACCTGGAGCAGAATATACTACATTATCTAAAACAATTGCAATATTGCTTTTTTGAGTGTAAGCTCTTCCTGTTAATTCTTCCCAACCTTTAGCTCCTTGTGCATTCATTTGCATAGAAACAGCTGGTTTACCCAATTGATCAAAAGTATCTTTTGCATCAGTAACTACAGCTCCTAACATTGCTGGAGCATTGTCTCTGTTTCCTTTCAGAGCATATAATTCAACTACTTCAACTTGTTTTTGTTTGTCGTCAGTAATTTTTAATGGTTTTCCCCAAACAAACTTAGCGTAAGTTAAAGCTGCTGGTAAAAGAATTTTAATATCTTGTCTCTTGAAATACGCGTTAATTGTAGCTGTATCTTTTGGAGCAAATAAACCTAAAACTGGTCCACCACCTTGACTAACAATTTTGTCAAATAATGGATTGTTTCCTTTTTTAGTTGCAGCTGAATCTTTTGCATCAGTCAACAAAGCACTCAATGAATCTTTAACAACTGGTTTTGCTTCTGTTTTAGCAACCTCAGTTTTTTTCAATGCTTCGTTAGCAGCCACTAAAAAGTTTCCAACTTCTTGAACATTGTAAGTTTCCCAAAATTCAAGTTGTGCTTTACCACCTAATAATTTTTTAATTCTATCTACATCTTTAGCACCAGGAAGTTCAACAAGAATTCTTCCTGTTTCTCCTAATTTTTGGATGTTTGGTTGTGTTACACCAAATTTGTCAATACGCTCTCTTAATACTTTAAAAGCACTTTCGATAGACTCATCAACTTTTCTTTTAATTACTATTTGAACATCAGAATCTGACATTTGAAAACTAACACCACCTTCACCTTGCAATGATCTGTTTGCAAAAATATCAGGAGAAGCTAATTTTACAGTTCCTTTTGAATTGGCTTCGAAAGCTTCAAAGAATTTATCTAGATAAGTTTTGTTTCCTTCTTTATTTGCAGTAGCATCAGCCAAAGACTTATTAAAAACTGGGTTTTTTGAGTTATTAGATAAACCTTTCAAAACGTCTTTAATAGAAATTTGAAGAATTACGTTAATTCCTCCTTCTAAGTCAAGTCCTTTGTTGATTTGCTTGTTTTTAATTTCATCATAAGTGAAATCAGTAAAACCAAGATCCAATATTTTCTCTTTACCAATAGAATCTAAATATTTCAACTCTTTATCAGGATTGTCTCCTGCAAAAACTTTAGCATCACTTTTGATGTTGTTAGCCACAAAAGTGAAAGAAAGTTGGTAAATACTTACCAGTGCAAATAGAATTGCAAAAAATTTAATCAGTCCTTTATTCTGCATTATTACTAAAAATTAATTATTTTAAATTTGTTTATTGATGATTTGCTTCGACTCCTGCTGCACTTTTTCTATTTTACAAACAATAAAAAAGAAACAATTGCGTTCAGCTATTTTTTTTAAACCGAGCAAATATATAATTAAGGTTAAGATTAACCAATTTATTTATTAATTAATCTCAAGAAAAAGACTGCCCTTAAGCAGTCTTCCTTAATTATTTGTGATTTTATTAGGCTAAAATCGATTTTAAGGCGTCATTCATCTGTCGGACTGCAGCTGCGCTCTTTTCAAACAAGCCTTTTTCAGTTTCGTTCAATTGAATATCTACAATTTCCTCTACACCGTTTTTACCTATTATACAAGGTACACCTATGCAAATATCATCTTGACCATATTCTCCTTCTACAAATACAGAGCAAGCAATCATTTTCTTTTGATCGTTTAAAATACTATCTACTAAAAACGCTACTGAAGCACCCGGCGCATACCAAGCTGATGTACCCAAAAGACCTGTAAGTGTAGCACCACCAACCATTGTATCAGCAGCTACTTTTTGCAATTGCTCTTCAGATAAAAATTGAGAAACTGGAATACCATTGTAAGACGCTAAACGAGTAAGCGGAATCATAGTTGTATCACCATGACCACCAATTACCATTGCTGAAATATCATTTGCAGGTTTGTTTAAAGCCAAAGACAAATAGGTTCTAAAACGAGAGCTATCCAGCGCACCACCCATACCAATGATTCTGTTTTTTGGCAAACCAGTAGATTTCAATGCCAAATAAGTCATTGTATCCATTGGATTTGAAACTACTACTATGATCGTTTCAGGCGAATGTTGTAATACGTTTTCAGTAACTGTCTTTACAATTCCTGCATTGATGCCAATTAATTCTTCGCGAGTCATTCCTGGTTTTCTCGGAATTCCTGATGTAATAACTACCACATCACTTCCTGCTGTTTTCGAATAATCATTAGTTACTCCTGTCACTTTGGTATTAAAACCAGTATTGGTTGCGCATTGCATGATATCAAGCGCTTTTCCTTCAGCAAAACCCTCTTTTATATCTAGCAAAACCACTTCGCTTGCAATTCCTCTGTATGAAATCACATCCGCACAAGTCGCGCCCACATTTCCTGCTCCTACGATGGTCACTTTCATATTTTATAGTTTTTTAGTTAATTGTTTATTTGGTTTGTTTTTATTGAGCTTTTCAAAAAATTTGATTAAGCATCGATGTTTGCGTAAACTGCATTTTTCTCGATAAATTCTCTACGAGGCGGTACTTCGTCACCCATTAACATAGAGAACACTCTGTCAGCTTCTGCCAAACTATCAATAGTTACTTGACGTAAGGTTCTAAAGTTAGGATCCATTGTAGTTTCCCATAATTGCTCCGCGTTCATTTCTCCAAGACCTTTGTAACGTTGGATTGCTGCACTTCCGCCCATGCGCTCATTGGCTTGATCGCGTTGCACATCATTCCATGCATACTCTTTTTTGTTCCCTTTTTTAACAAGGTACAATGGTGGAGCTGCGATATAAACGTGTCCTTCTTCGATTAATTCTTTCATGAATCGGAAAAAGAACGTCAAAATTAAAGTAGAAATGTGACTACCATCGACATCGGCATCACACATAATAATTACCTTGTGGTAGCGTAATTTTTCAATATTTAAAGCTTTACTATCTTCGGCTGTACCAATAGTTACACCCAATGCAGTAAAAATATTTCGAATCTCTTCGTTTTCAAAAACCTTGTGATGCATGGCTTTTTCTACGTTTAAGATTTTACCACGCAATGGCAAAATTGCTTGAAACGCACGGTCACGACCTTGTTTTGCTGTACCACCCGCCGAGTCACCCTCGACAAGATATACTTCGCACTTTGCAGGATCTTGCTCAGAACAATCAGACAGTTTTCCTGGTAATCCACCGCCACCCATAACGGTTTTGCGTTGCACCATTTCACGTGCTTTTTTCGCAGCGTGACGTGCTTGTGCAGCCAAAATTACTTTTTGAACAATGATTCGTGCATCATTTGGATTTTCCTCCAAATAATTTTCTACCATCTCACTCACTGCCTGACTAACAGGAGAAACCACTTCTCTGTTACCCAATTTAGTTTTCGTTTGACCTTCAAATTGAGGCTCAGCAACTTTTACCGAAATAATAGCCGTTAAACCTTCTCGGAAATCATCTCCAGAAATATCAAATTTTAATTTATCTAACATTCCAGAAGCATCTGCATACTTTTTCAAGGAACGAGTTAATCCCGTTCTAAATCCTTGCAAGTGTGTTCCTCCTTCGTGCGTATTGATGTTATTTACATAAGAAAAAATGTTCTCTGAATAACTAGTGTTGTAAATTAAAGCAACTTCAACAGGAATATCACCTTTTTCATGATCCATAGAAATTACGTGTCCAATAATTGGCTCACGGTTCCCGTCTAGGTAACGAATGTATTCTTTTAAACCTTCAGTAGAATGAAATACTTCTGACAAGAAATTGCCATCTTTATCAAGTTCTCTTTTATCAGTAAACGTAATTGTGATTCCTTTGTTTAAGAACGAAAGTTCACGCATACGTGCTGAAAGCGTATCGTATGAATACTCTGTTGTTTGTGTAAAAATAGTTGGATCTGGATAAAAAGTTACTATGGTACCTCTTTTGGTAGTATCTCCAATTTGTTTTACTGGATATAAAGCTTTTCCTTTCTCGTATTCTTGTTGGTATACTTTACCATCACTACTATGAACTGTAGCAATCAAATGGTTTGACAAGGCGTTCACACACGAAACACCTACACCGTGTAAACCTCCAGATACTTTATACGAATCTTTATCAAATTTTCCTCCGGCACCAATTTTGGTCATTACAACCTCGAGTGCAGAAACACCTTCTTTTTTATGAATTCCAACCGGAATACCACGACCGTTATCTTCAACTGTAATCGAACCATCTTCATTAATTGCAACCGAAATCGTATCACAGTGTCCTCCCATTGCTTCATCAATAGAGTTGTCGACAACTTCATAAACCAAATGGTGCAGTCCTCGAACTCCAACATCGCCTATATACATCGAAGGACGCATTCTTACGTGCTCCATTCCCTCTAATGCCTGAATACTATCGGCTGAATAATTCCCTTTATTGATTTCTTCGCTCATATTGTTTTAATCTAAAAAATGTAATTTTTTGTATAACACGCAAATATATAAAAACGCAAATTATATAACCGTTAAAATCACTTTTAAAGGCCTTAAGTTATTAACATTTGTTTAAAAATTAAGCTATTTGAATTGCTAAAACCAATAAAAAGCAGACTAATATTGAATTATAAAAATCATCCAAAATAAAAAACAGATTTTCAGTAGCAAACTAAGCAGTTTTACTCTAAAAATCTGTTTTTCAATTCAAAATTTATGGCTGATTCTAGTGGCGAAGCAAGCTACTAAAATAATTCTTCTATCATTTTGTCTTTCCCGACAATGCTGATTTGACATGGGCCGCGTTAGCCCTGCCACTCGGGTCTTGGTTTTCTTGCCACTTTGGAATCCATTTGCGAACCGTTTGCGCGGCACTCAACTGTGGATAATGTTTATGAAAAATTTGACGATACAAATACGCTTCTTTCGTTGTAGGCGAATTGTACGGATATTCTTGAGCGGCTCCAGCCAATTGCTCCTCCGAGATTTGCTTGGCGCAAAAATCAATCAGTTGGTCTACCCACGAATAACCAACACCATCCGAAAATTGTTCTTTTTGTCTCCATAAAACTTCTTCTGGCAAATACGGATTTTCAGGCGTATCAAATGCTTTACGTAAAATAAATTTCTCCTTTCCATCGTGATTTCGAGGCATTTTTTCATCCGGTTGAATACCAAAAGCAACGTTTAAAAATTCAGCATCTAAAAAAGGAACTCTTGCCTCTACGCCGTGCGACATTGTGGCTTTATCAGTACGCAATAAATCAGCTGTAAATAATTTTTGTACTCTCTCGATTGTTTCTTTTTGAAAATCTTCGGCAGATGGCGCATTCGCAAAATACAAATAGCCACCAAAAATTTCATCAGCACCTTCCCCAGAAAGAATTACTTTGATACCCGCCTGCTGAATTGCATTTGCAACAAAATACATTGGAACGCTAGCTCGCACGGTAATCACATCATAAGTTTCTATTTGTTTAATTAAAGTATCAAGAATTTCAAGTCCTTGCTCTACAGTAAAAAACACTTCTGCATGCTCTGTATTTAAAAATTGAGCAACTTTTCGAGCAGCTACAACATCTGGTGCTTCACTATCTAAACCAATAGCAAATGACTTTAGTTTTTGACCTTTTTCTGTGAAAAATCTGCTGGCGATAGCTGTAATAAGTGACGAATCCAATCCACCAGACAACAAGACACCAACAGGAACATCAGCAATCATTCTTTTTTGAGTCGCTTTTGTTAAGGTTTCTCGTATTAGAACCAAATCAGACTCCTGAGTAGCCGTTTGATAATCCTCAAATTCTGGTCTAAAGTATTTCACAAAACCTGTTTTTGGAGTATAGTAATGCCCTGGCGGAAAAGTAGAACATGTTTTGCATTGGTCAATTATCGCTTTCATTTCGGAGGCAAAAAACATTCTACCGCGCTCATCCAATCCATAATACAATGGCTTTACACCCAACGGATCACGGGCTGCCATATAATCATCGCCATCAATAATGACGAAAGCAAAATCACCGTCCAATTGCGTACAAAAATCGTAACCCAATAGTTCATACAAGTGCACAATTACCTCCGAATCGCTCTTGGTTCGAAAAGTACGTCCATCAAGAATCCCGTTTCGTAATTCTTCATGGTTGTAAATCTCGCCATTATGCACCATATACACTGACTCAGAACCTTGAATAGGTTGCTTACCCGAATGCAAATCAATTACAGCGAGACGTTCGTGAGCTAAGAAATGCCCTTTTTCGGTTTGAAATAAATCATTTTCGTCAGGACCACGATGCGCCATACGCGCCGAAAGGTCTCGTACTAACTGTTCGTCTTTTCCTTTTCCAATAATGGCTAATAATCCGCACATAACATATAATTTAACTGTTGAGCAAGTTGGCAAATATGAGCTACTCGCTTATAAGTGCAAACACAACTTTACTTTCTACTTTCGTTTTTGAAGTAAAACAGAAGATTTGAATTCAAAATGTAATCAGAATATACCGAAGCATTTTAAATTAAAATGACATTAATCTGAGAGCATAAAACGAAATTACTTCACTTTTTGCCCTTTCAGGTACGTTCCTGCAGGTTTAATTTTTACAATTTGATTTTCTGGTACTTTCATCAAATCTTGATCATAAAGTACAAAATCAGCCCATTTACCAACTTCTAAACTGCCTTTTTCTTTTTCTTCAAAATTTGAAAATGCAGCCCACAAAGTCATACCTCGTAAAGTCTCAGCACGCGACAATGCATTTTCAATCTGAAATCCGCCTTTAGGATATTCTTTGCTGTCTTTTCGTGCAACGGCAGCATGAAATGTCAACATCGGATTTACTTCTTCAACTGGGAAATCAGTTCCTAAAGCAATAGTTCCTGCTTTTTGCAATAATTTTTTGTATGCATAAGCATTTTTCAAACGTTCCTTTCCTAAGCGTTCGCCTGCCCAATACATGTCAGAAGTAGCATGCGTTGGCTGAACCGATGGAATGATTCCGAATCTAAAATAATCAAAATCAGCTTCGCGTAGCACTTGAGCGTGTTCAATTTTCCAACGACGATCTTTTGTACCCGCTAAAACTTCTTTGTAAATTTTTAAAATCACCGTGTTTGCACTATCACCAATGGCATGCGTATTAAGTTGAAAATCTGAAGGCGCTAGTTGTTTTGCAACATCTTTTAAACCCACGATTGGCGCTAGCAAAGCTCCAAATTGCCCTGGCTTATCCGAATAGGCTTTGTGCATGCAAGCACCGCGAGAACCTAACGCTCCATCGCCATACATTTTAAAGGAACGTACATTGATTTGATCCGTTTTATACACTCCTTTTTTTAAGTACAAATCAATATTTTTTTGATTGGCAGTAATCATAGCGTATACGTTCAATTTTAATAATTTGGCTTTTTGCAAACTATCAATTAAATGAATCACATCTGGATCTAAACCTGCATCGTTAACTGTTGTTAAACCGTGCTCGAACATTACTTTTTCGGCGTCTAACAAAGCTGCTATTTGAATTTTTCGAGTTGGTTTTGGAATAATTTTAAAAACCAATTCCATCGGATTATCAACTAAAATACCTGTTGGTTCACCGTTTGCGAGTTCAATTTGACCGCCATCTGCGTTCGTATCTTTTGTTATTCCTGCTAGTTGCAGGGCTTTACTGTTCACAATTATGGCGTGCCCATCAACGCGATTTAACACTACCGGAATATCTGGAAATGCTTTGTCTAAATCGGCTTTTGTTGGGTATTTTTTAACGGCCCAATCATTTTGATCCCAACCGTTACCCACAATAAAAGCAGGATTTTTTTTCTTTTGAAAAGCTTGCAAACGACTCACTATTTCATCCATACTTTTGGTTCCTCGTAAATCAACTTCTTGCAAAGTCAACCCAAAATTATAAAAATGGCAATGTGCATCATACAAGCCCGGATAAATGAATTTTCCTTCAACTTCAACAGTGTTTTTAGATTCGTATTTTCCTGTAATTTCACTATCTGAGCCAATGGCAACAATTTTTCCATTGTCGATGGCCATGGCTGTGGCGGTAGCAAAAGCTTCGTTTACGGTATAAATAGTAGCATCGGTTACAATAGTATCTACCTCAATTTTGTTTTTATTGGAGCAGGACATCAGAAGTAAGGATGCGAAAAAGAAAGTACAAAATTTCATAGTTGTTTTTTTAGGAATGCTAATATAAAAAACTCTCCCTAAATAACTGACCGCTTGCACGATTATATTTTTAGAGTGGACAACCTTGAAGATATTTAACAAAAAAAGCGTCCCCCAAAGGAAACGCTTTTAAAGAAATCCAAAATGGCAAAATGGATTTGATATCAAAACTTATACTTTTTCATAAGCATCATCATGCACACTTGCCACCGCTCTACCAGATGGATCGTTCATGTTTTTAAAGGCCTCATCCCACTCCAATGCTATTTTGGTACTACAAGCCACACTTGCTTCTTGCGGTACACAAAGCGCCGCCGCATCACTCGGAAAGTGCTCGTGAAAAATAGAACGGTAGTAATACTCCTCTTTTGAAGTTGGAGTTTGTAATGGGAATTTATATTTGGCATTAGCCAATTGCTCATCGGTGATTTCAACTGCAACAGTAGCTTTCAGCGTATCAATCCAGCTGTATCCTACGCCATCACTGAATTGCTCTTTTTGTCTCCACGCTACACTTTGCGGCAGCATATCTTCAAAAGCCTTACGGACAACCCATTTTTCCATTGGATGCTCTTTGTTGATCATTTTATCTTGTGGATTGATGCGCATGGCAACATCCATAAACTCTTTATCTAAAAACGGAACACGACCCTCAATTCCCCAAGCCGCTAAACTTTTGTTGGCACGCAAACAATCGTACATGTGTAATTTACCTAATTTACGAACGTTCTCTTCGTGAAATTCTCTTGCATTTGGCGCTTTGTGAAAGTACAGATAGCCACCAAAAAGTTCATCGGCACCTTCGCCAGACAATACCATTTTAATGCCCATTGACTTAATCACACGTGCCATAAGCCACATTGGCGTTGATGCTCTAATGGTAGTAACATCATAAGTTTCTAAATTATAAATTACATCACGCACAGCGTCAAGGCCTTCTTGAATCGTAAATTTAATTTCGTGATGAATAGTGCCAATATGATCGGCTACAATTTGTGCCGCTGCTAAATCTGGTGAACCTTCCAATCCTACTGAAAAAGAGTGCAATTGTGGGTACCAAGCATCGGCAACATCGCCTGATTCGATACGTTTTTGAGCATATTTTTTGGCTATAGCCGAAGTGATTGAAGAATCTAAACCTCCAGAAAGTAGCACTCCGTAAGGTACGTCACTCATTAATTGTCTGTGCACCGCTGCTTCTAAAGCTGTTTTTATAGCACTGATATCGGTTTCATTGTCTTTTACAGCATCAAATTCTGTCCAATCTCTTTTGTACCATTGAACAAATTCACCATCTGCACTTGTCATATAATGCCCCGGAGGAAATAACTGAATTTTGGTACAAAATCCTTCCAACGCTTTCAATTCTGAAGCTACGTAAAAAGTACCGTGCTGGTCCCAACCGATGTACAAAGGAATAATTCCCATGTGATCGCGAGCTACGAAATACTCGTCTTTTTCGACATCATAAATAGCAAACCCGAAAATACCATTCATTTCATCAATAAAATGCGGCCCTTTTTCTTGGTACAAAGCCAAAATAACTTCGCAATCGCTTTCTGTTTGAAATTGATATTTCCCTTCAAATTGTTTGCGTAAAACTCTATGATTGTAAATTTCACCATTAGCAGCCAAAACCAATTGTTTATCGGCACTCAACAACGGTTGTTTTCCTGATGCAGGATCAACAATTGCCAAACGTTCGTGTGATAAAATGGCTTTATCATTGCTAAAAATTCCGCTCCAGTCTAGACCACGGTGACGAATTATTTTAGACATTTCTAGAACTTGTGGTCTTAAAACCTCAGCTTTTTGTTTCAAATCGAAGGCACATACAATTCCGCACATATTGCTATATTTTTGATATTATTATTTATTTTGATAAGGCAAAGATGTGATTATGCTTCTAATTTAAAAACACAAAAGCCTTTTTTAGTTTAAATAATAAATAAAAAAACAACAATAACATTAAATATGTAATTATAGGTTCGAAAAATTAGTGCTTCTAATTACAAACTGTAAAATTGTTGTTGCATTGTAATTCAGATGGAAAGAATTAATTGATTTCTTCGATCAAATATTTGGTGGTGTTTATCTCAAACGAAAAGCCTACTTGCTGGCCCATCAGTTTTGAGCCAAGAGGCGATTGAGGCGAAAGCGCAATTACATTAACCTCATCGACTGCGATTTTTGGTAGTGCAGCACACATGTACAAAAGGATACCATTGGCTTTGACCAAACTACCCAAAATAATTGTAGACGCCACAGTTGAAGGATCAATTTTATCAAGAATGGCCTTTTGAGCCAGAACTTCCTTGAGTTTATGATTGAGTTTTTCTTGCTCCAAATGCATCATCGAAAGTGCTGTTTCGTGCTTGTCTCCAGCGGAACCTTTGGCATCGTTTTTTGAATCTTCTGTCAAAGCTACAATCATGTCTTTGAATACATCAATTCTGTCTTGCACCAGTTGTGCGTAGTGGCTGTGTATTTTTTGTTTGAAAGTCATATTTGTGAAATAATGCTAAAATCAATAAAGCAGCTAAGAATCGCATGTAGCGAATTCAATAAGCTGCCTTTTGTTAATTGTTCTGAATTTTATTTTTCTTACTTAAAAATCAAATTTATAATTGGCTCCTACAACAAGTTGCAATCCTTGCACTGGTAAATTCAACCATTTTTGATAAGAATTGTTAGCCAAGTTATTTCCATTTAAAAATGCAGTCAAACGGTCACTGTATTTGTATCCAATTTTTGCATTTACATCAAAATAGCCATCCAAAGTTATTGGAGAACTATTGGTAACAATTGAGGTATTTTCTTGAAAGTCTTTTCGTTCTCCAACATAATAAACGTGTGCAGCAGCAAACCATTTTGGAGAAAAAGTAACATCTAAATTGGCATTTACTTGCAGCGTTGGAAGGTTCCAAGCTTCTTGTTGGAAAGCCGTTTTGTAAGTACTTACCGTTCCATTTACACCAAAACTAACCGCTTTTGAAAAATCAGCTTTTAACTCTCCATAAAAACTAGCGGTTTTTACATCATCGTAAACAACCTGAAAAGAATTACCAAAACCATAATCTGGATTGGTACTGTTTTCACTGTAATTGTTCGCACGAAACAATAATTTATTGCGTTCGTTTAAGTACGATCCACGTATATTATAGCTAACTGAGTTTGACAATTTCCCTTTTAAACCTGCATAAATATCATATTGTTGGTCTGTAGGACGCATCAAATTAGTTGGCGACAAAAACGGATTTTGTCCTACCAAGCTTTCGTAACTGTTTTGTTTTAAATCGCCCTGAGCACCAGCATAAAACAACATCAAATCGCCTACAACTTTATAAGAAGCAGTTACTTTCGGATAGATAAAAATCGAGTTTTTACTGTTTTGGCTGTCCATACTGTAAAATAATGCCGCTCCAAGATTCAGTGTCCAATCGTCTCTTTGCATTTCAAAACTTGGTGCCAAACCTAAATTTGTAAACCCATATTTCAAAGCTTCGACATTGGTATTGCTAAAATTATTTTTCAAACTTCCAGACAGATAATCAACCGTTAATTCAGTTTTAATGGCTGTATCATTTGCGTTAAATACAAAGGTTGGTTTTACTGCAAAATGATTTTCGGATGAATCATACTTATCAAAAAAGTGAGTAAATTTTACAGTTGCGTCCTGCAAGAAACTTTCAGAAACTACCACATTTCCTCCTAAAGACAGCGAAGTGTATGCCTGCAATGGGTCAATACCACTAATAAGCTGCGCATTAGCTTGCGGTGTATTTCCAGCCCCAAAACTAGCTGGCAAACCGTACCAATTGTACACTTGATTTTGATAGCCTGCATTCAAATTATACGACAATCCTTTTTGATTGGAACCATACATTACATCGAGAGCCGTATCGTAAAAATTATCATCTAAAACCACTTCATTAATTCCTCCTTGCGAAGAATGATGACGGAACATTCCTCCTACATAATCCGTGTTGTTGAGTTCATGGTTTACAAATAATTCCCCAATCAAAGTACCGTAATTCCCTACGCCCAAAGTGGCATAATTTTGAAAAACGTGTGCTTGTTTTTCTTTGGTCACACCTTCTGCTTTTCCTTTTGCTGGTGTAAAAGTTGAAGCGACTGGGAAAGAGAAAATAGCATACTTGATACGTTCCTTTTTCTCATTGCCTTCATCGTCTAAATCTGGGTTTTCTTTGGCTTTGGATGCATCCGAAATTTTAGGAGTATAAGCCTTTACAACATTAACTGTTTCATTGCCTATTTGTTCTTTCTTTTGTGCCAACGAAATTTGAGAAACCAACAAAAACAGCAAACTTACCGCAGTGGTTTTTGTGTTCAAAAAAGCAAATTGCTTCGCCTGAGAGGCTTTTATTGTATGTATGATCGATTTTATAACTACCATTTTGTACTGTTTTATACGTGTGTTTGTTTGTGAATAAAAAGACAATTTTACACTTCCCATTCGCCTTTTGCTACATATTGTGTTTTGCCTCCAATTTTTATTTCAAAATGTTCAGCCTCTTTTTTCCCTTCAAAGTAAATTCGCGAAGGACGGTTCATATAATCGCCTTGGTGATTGGTTATTTGAATTTCTTGCTGGTAATACTTTAGTAAAAAAGCTTGCAAACAAGTACTTGCACTTCCGGTAGCGGCATCTTCTTTGAGTTGATTGTCTTCTATACAAAGCATGCGCGATTCTAGTTTATTCCCTTCTAAAGTAAAAAAGTAAAAAGCGCGGTGTGCCGTACCACAATTTGCTACCAACCACTCGTGTGCCTTTTGCTTATCGAGTTGCAAACGTTGCAATACCTCTGCTGATTTCAAAGGAATTATTACAAAAGCGCTTCCTGTTGTAACCTCTTGAATGGCAAAATTTGTATCAAAATCAGCTGCGTTTAAATTACTGAAATTCTCAAAATCAGTTGCCGAAAAAGTATTTAAAAAGGAAGGTTGCGCAGCTTGAAGCCAAACCAAATCACCTTTTTGTTGCACAGGAATTGCTCCCACGGGAACCTCAAGCGTAATAGCATCGAAATTTTTCTGAAAAATTTTATGCATCAAAATCCACGATGTTCCGATAATAGGATGACCGGCAAATTTCATTTCTTGATCAGGTGTAAAAATACGTACCGAAGCAGTTCCCGCGTCCTGATTTAAAGCAGTGATAAAAGTGCTTTCGGCAAAATTAGTTTCTCTTGCTATTTGCTGCATTTGCTCAGTAGAGAGTGATTGCTCATCAGTAAAAACAGCCAACTGATTGCCAGCATATTTTTGTTCTGCAAAAACATCTACTATATAAAAAGGTAAAGTCATATTTTAAAATATCTAAAAGATTGCTGCAAAAAGTTTCACAGCACCTTTACTGATTTATTAAGTTAAATTATTTGGTAATTGAAGAATTGGTTTTTGCTTCTTCGGTTTTTATTCGATCCAATTCTTTCTTAGCATCTTCAACAACATCTTTATAATCTGTAAAATTCTGAATTACATTTTCAAGAATATAAGTCGCCTGAAAACTATCTTTCAAATTGTAAAAATTCGTTGCCATAAGCACCAAACCTTTG
Organism: uncultured Flavobacterium sp.; assembly: GCA_964566045.1. Classification (GTDB taxonomy): domain Bacteria; phylum Bacteroidota; class Bacteroidia; order Flavobacteriales; family Flavobacteriaceae; genus Flavobacterium. The sequence goes on along the minus strand of CAZMHK010000011.1, from coordinate 16,691 downwards.
GCTCCGTAATATTTGTAACCCGCATAATTTTTGGCTAGTTTTTGCACGGCCACATTCGAGGCTTCAAACTTTCCTTCTTTTGTTTTAAAATATGCGTCATAGTATAAAGCCTCTGCTGCAAGTTCTCCTTTGGCAATAAGCTGCACATTGGCGTAAGCCGTTTTGGCTTTAGCCTCGTCACCCAGCGTTATTGCCGCACGAGCAATGGTAATTTGTGCGTCGCTTTTTAAAGCATCATCCGCTTTTGGATTTTGTAATACCTTCTCAGCAAAACGAACAGCGTTATCATTGTCTTTTGTAAGCTGGTACAATCTCATTAAATTTGCTTGCGCAAAAGTTTTGTTTTGTGCCACTTCGGCTTCGTTTTCTAATCGAAGTAAAACCAAAATAGCTTGCTCGCTATTATCCTTTTTGATGAAAATTTGTGCCAAGCGCGACAAGGATTGCTCCGTATACTCGTTATTAGCTTGTGCAATTACATATTGATACGAAGGCACAGCTTGATCGAAAGACTCTTGTGCAAAATACAATTGTGCTAAAAAGTAATTGGCTTTTAATGCATGAATTCCTTTTGGAAATTGACTCACGTAACTACTAAATCCAGCAATGGCTTGTTTGGTATTGTTTTGCTGGTATTGACGCTCAGCTGCTTCGTATGAATCGTTATCAAGCTCTGCATCAGTTACGGCAACAAAATCTAAAGTACGCACCCATGTTGCATACTCTTCTACTCTACCATTATCAACATAAATCAAACGAGCTGTTGCCACGGCCTCAAGTGCCTCGGGAGTTCTTGGGAATTCAGCAGCAACTTTTTTGAATTTTTGCAACGCCAAGTCGTCTTTGTCGGTATTGTAATACACTAATCCTTGGCGTAAAATAGCTTTTGCCCCAAAAGAACCTTTTTTAAATTCGGTTATCAATCGGTCATATGTTTTAACAGCCAAATCGTTTTTATTGTCAGCGGCATAAGTATTTGCCAACTCAAAAAGTGCATCATCTCGCCAATCCGACTTTAAATACAATTGTAAAAAGGAGTTTAGTTCTGCAATTTTTTTGTCATTTTTATTTAAAAAACCTTGTGAAATAGCACGTTGAAAATAGGCATAATCTGCATCAGCACTTTTCGCATCGATGGCTTTGGTGTAGCCTTCAATGGCTTGACTGTATTTTGAAGTCACAAAACGACAATCGGCCATGCGCAAATACGAATCGTACAAACGAACCTTATCTGATGGCGCTTGTTCTATTTGATTCTGGAAAAAAGTAGCTGCCTGATCGTACTCTTTTAGTTTAAAATAAGAGTAGGCAATATTGTAATTGTGATTTTTAAACTCAGGTGTTGTACTCGCTTTTGCTGCAACACTAAACTGTTTAAAACTTATAACGGCTTCTTTGTAATCTTCTAAAACATATTCCGTTTCAGCTTTCCAAAAAGTAGCACGTGCGGTAATGTAAGGATCTTTAGCTTCGCTCAAAGATTTAGTCAGCATTGATAACGCTTCGGAGTATTTTGCATCGGTATACAATTCTAAACCTCTGTAAAATAAAACCTTTTGATAAGCCAATTTATTTTCCGGCGACTTGTTGCGCTCTAGCAAAACCAAAGCTTCTTTGTAGTTTTTAGATGAAATATAGGAGTCGATTAATAATTTTTCAACCTCAACTTTATTGGCGTTTTTAGGATACTTTTTCAAAAAAGCTTGCAGTACCGCTGGAACACTCTCGTAAGAATTTCCTAATTCGTAACTTAGTTTGGCGTAATTCAAAGCAGCATCTTCTTGAATTGCAAGATCAAAATCCATTTCAGAAGCATTTTTAAAAGCGTTGAGCGCTTGTTGCTTTTTGTCGGTATTCAAATAACTTTCTCCTAAATGATAGTAGGCATTTTGAGCTACAAAATCTTTTCCACCTATAATTTTGTTGAATTGTGAGATCGCGTTTTCAAAATCTTTTTGTTTGTAGTACGCGTAACCCAATTGGTAAAAATCAGTGTTATTCCATTTACCCTTAGTGCCTTTGTATGCTACCAAGTACGGAATAGCTTGATCGTATTGCTTTAAATTAAAATAACTTTCGCCAATAATTTTATTGAGCTCTGATTTTTCTAAAGCCGAAGAATTAGGCATGGCTTTTTTACCCAAATCAATTGCTTTTTGAAAATTACCTAGCTTAAAATTCATGTCTGCTTGGTAGTATGACAGTTTTTCTTTGTATTTCTCTTCGCCTGAAACCGCATCAAAATATCTGGTAGCTTCTTTATAATCATTCCCTTCATAAGCCATAAAACCCAAATAATACTTGGCTTGAGAACCGTACTCTGCTGAGTTAACTACTTTATTCAAATAAGCAGTAGCTTGCTTTTTATTTTTTGCAGCAAAATAACTGTAGCCTTTTTGAAAGTTATATTTTTCTTGATCTGCTCGAGTGCCTGCGTTTTCCTCTACTTTTTCAAACCACTGCAATGCTTGCGGATAATTGCCTTGTGCAAAATGAAACTGAGCTACTTCGGCGTAAGCCTGATTTTGTTTTACACTTGTAGGATAGGTATCTACAAATTGCTCCATCAACTCATCAGCATTCGACTGATTGGTTTTAATTGCACAAAAAGCTGCGAAATACGCGCAATCCGATTGTAATTCTTCTGTTGATGCAGTGGCTTTTACTCGGTTGAACAAATGTTGTGCAGAGGTATATTGCCCGTCTTTGAACATGGCTACAGCAGTATTAAAATCCTTTGAATCATGGGTGTAAATAGTAGATTTTTGTGCCCAAATACTGGTTGACATTCCAAAAAGGATGCAGAGCGTACTCCAAGAAAGTTTATGCATTGTGATTTTATTTTTATAATTCAAATGTATTGTATTCTGCAATGGATAACGAATCCGTTACCGTTTTTATTATGCTTTTTTATGAAAGCTACTGCTCTGGCAACAACTTTCGTACCACAAAGCCTTACCTTTTTCCTTTCGCATCTTTAAACAGGACTAAATTACAAAATTTGAGTTCCAAGCCAATAATTTATTTGTAATACCAGCGTTATCTTACTACTTTTACCGCACAAACAAATACAAATTATGTCACAAACCGTACTGTCTTTAAAAAACGTATCCATATACCAAGAAGGAAAATCTATTTTAAGCGAAGTAAATTTAGAAGTTAACCACGGAGAATTTCTATACATAATAGGTAAAACTGGTTCTGGAAAAAGTAGTTTAATGAAAACCTTATACGCTGATTTACCTTTGACAGAAGGAGAAGGTCACGTGGTAGAATTTGACTTGGCTACATTAAAAGAGGATAATATTCCGTTTTTAAGACGCAAGATTGGTATTGTTTTTCAAGACTTCAAATTGCTTCCGGACCGTTCTATTAATGACAATATGTTGTTTGTTTTGAAAGCTACTGGCTGGACAAATCCTAGCGAAATGGATGCGAAAATTGACGAAGTATTGCACAAAGTAGGCATGAGAGATTTTGGTAAAAAAATGCCACATCAACTTTCAGGTGGTGAGCAACAACGTGTAGCCATTGCTCGTGCTTTGTTGAATGACCCTGAATTAATTTTGGCCGATGAACCTACTGGAAATTTAGACCCGCAAACTAGTGCCGAAGTTTTAGAGTTATTGAAAAAAATCAACTCTAACGGGAAAACGATCATCATGGCAACGCATGATTACGCTTTGCTAATGAAATTCCCATCAAAAACTTTAAAGTGCGAAGATTCTAAAATATTTGAAGTTATACAACAACGTACGGCATAATGCTCTCGATCCTTGTTCCTGTATACAACTACAACGCACTTCCGTTGGTAGAAGCCTTACACGAACAATGCGTAACTTGTGGTATTGATTTTGAAATTCTGTGTCAAGATGATGCTTCTGGATCTGTTTTCAATACCGAAAACGAAAAAATTAACACACTTACCTATTGCCTATTTACGGCATTGCCGGAAAATCTAGGCCATCGAGAAAACCGGAATTCACTTGCTGCCCAAGCCCAATATCCATACTTATTATTTATTGATGGTGATTCGGAGTGTGTAAGCAATAATTTTATAGCAACCTACTTAAGCTATCTTGAAAAATACGATGTGGTTTATGGTGGGCGTGTTCACCCAGGATTTTGTCCGTCAGATGATCAAAAACTACGGTGGAAATACGGCAGATTTACAGAAGACCAAACGGCAGCACAGCGACAAAAAAGAAAATACCGAGCCTTATTGTTTAACAACACGGTGATTAAAAAATCGTGTTTTGATCAAATAAAATTTGAACCTTACAAAAAACAGTACGGCCACGAAGATACGCAACTTGCTTATCAATTAAGTCTAATAAAAGCTAGCGTTCAACATATTGACAACCCGATTTCACATGCTGACATTGACTCGAATGCAGCCTATCTTTTAAAAACCAAAGAGGCTTTAGACAGCGCTTTAAGTTTATACATGGACCAAAAGATAGATGCTTCTTTTATTAAAATTATTCAAGTTTTACTGTTGTTGCAAAAGTTCAAACTAGTGTCCCTCGCTTCGTTTTTATACCTTCGAAATGAAAAATGGGTTGAAAAGAATTTAACCGGGGGAAATCCCCGATTGTGGATTTTCAAATGTTTTAAACTTGGTTATTTGTGTACTTTGGCCCAAAAAAAGAAAGATTTTAGATAGCACTCAAAAAAGCATGCCACTGCTCCATAATGAGATCAATACTTTGTTGAGCGACCTTTTCTCTACCCTTTTTTCCCATTTCAATCCGTAAGTTTTCATCAGCTAGCAATTGTTTTAAATGAGAAACAAACAATTCTTGGTTGCCATTTGGAATCAAAAATCCAGTCTCTCCAGATTCAATTATAGCTGCAGGACCGCAGGGACAATCATAAGCAATACAAGGCAATCTACTTGCCATAGCTTCTAACAAAACCATTGGATAACAATCAAAACGAGAACTTAAAACAAAGACTGCTGCATTAGCATATACAACATCAATAGCAGTGACCGATTGCTGCAAACACACACTATCAGAGAGGTCCAAAAGATCAACTTGCGCTTGCAACTGCGCTACTTGATCACCAATTATACGGAGTTTCCAATCTGGATGCTCTTTTGTTACTGCTGACCAAATAGGCAAAAGTCGGTCAAGGCCTTTTTCGTAACAGTTGCGTGCTATTGCCAAAACTATTTTTTGTTTATTCTTACCAACTTGAACATTTTCTATCCAAACTGGATTGGGTAAAATGACGCCTTTTGCATTATTCCACTCCTCTTTACTATTTTCAGACAAATACACTATTTGCGAAAAGCGCTTGGCGCAAAAGTTTTTGTATCTGTATTTCATCCATCGAAATCCTTGATCTAAAAAATGTCGAGCAGGGCGCTCTTCAATAAATTTAGAACTATGAATTTCTAAAATTAAAGGCATTTTTACACCAAGAAAAAAAGGCAATAAAAAAGCTTTCAAACCATTATCACAAACCAAAACCACATCGGGCTGAACGGTTTTGATGATTTTTTTTAGTTTGGTAATATAATCGAAAACAAAGCCTACTGAGTTTTTTTTCAGAGCAATATCATGCATTGAAATAGCAGCATCAAACTCAAAAAAAAGCGGTGTGTGTCCTTGATTCTGCGTTACAATATGCACTTCATATTGCCAATTTCGAATCAAATAATTGGCTTTTAGCGCCAAAACACGCGCTACGCCTCCGTCATTGTTAATACTAGGAACTACATACAAGATTTTCATTGTACCGATTGTAAAAAGACATCAAAATCCCGAATGTAATCGGCTTCATCAAAAACTTCCGAAGCCAAAACCATACAAACGGCACCTGATGAAAAATTTTCTAATTCACGCCATGTATTATTTCGCAACAGCAAGCCTTTGTCAGGCTTATTTAAAGTGATTGTTTTTTGGCTTTTTCCATCATTAAGCACCACATCAAAACTACCCGAAATAGCAATTAAAACCTGCTGCAATTTTTTATGTGAATGACCGCCCCGCTTGGATGAGCTTGGGATATCATACAAATAATACACGCGCTTGATTTCAAAAGGAATTACCTCATTTTCGATAACAGCGATATTGCCCAAAACATTTTCAATCTTAGGGATATCTATAATTTCTATTTGCATGAATGGGAATTTAAATTTAAAAAATGGAGCCATTGCTGACCAATGTGTTCCAGCTCAAAATGAGTTATGCTGCCTGCTGCGTTACGTTTGCATTTTTGATACAAATCAGTATCTTCAACCATTCTATTTATGGCTTGTGTTAGCGCTTGCTTATCTTGATTTGGCACTAGTAAACCATTTTTTTCATGATCGATAATTTCGTTCGGACCTGCAAAACAATCGAAAGAAACTACGGGAGTACCAACTGCAAGACTTTCAATCAATACATTTGAAAGCCCTTCATACTGACTACTAACCACTGTAAAAAGTGCCTTTTTAAGGTATTTAAAAGGATTTTGCTGCTGTCCTGTAAAAACGACTAAATCTTGTACACCGCAATTTTTTGCGACTTTTTTCCATTCCTCCTCAAAAGCTCCAGAACCAACCAAAATAAGTTGCACGCCTTGTTGTGGCAATATCGATTCGGCGAAAGCCTGAATTAAAACATCGAATTGTTTCACTCGTTCGTTCATTCGCCCCACTGCTATAATGTATGGATTTTCGAATTCAACTTCGGCTTCAGCCAATTCCTGAATATTCTGAAGAGGAAAGGGATTATAGATGGAGGTTACCTCTCTTTTGTAACGCTTTGCAACTGCGGCTGCAACTGCTTTACTTACGGCTACCCATTGATGCTTTTTATAGATAAGTCGCGCTAAAAAACGACTTGTAGGAATATAATTCGTGTATAAACTACTGTGTATGGTAGAAACGACAGGTTTTTTATATACCCAATGAGCCAACAAGCATTCGTTAAAAACATTTACACGGTACCTAAAATCGATAATGATATCAAAATTATGCTCGGCTAAATAGGTCTTGATCTTTTTTAAACCCTTTAGTTTATCCAAGGTTGATTCGACTTTTTGCTTGCCAAGATTGTACAACTCTCCGGCATATTCATAAGAGATGTCATCAACAAAAATAATGTGGTGTACCTTAATGCCTTTACTTTCAAAAAAAATAGACAAAAGTGCTTGAACTTTCTCAGCACCGCCGCCTCCAAGGGAATCGCCCACCATTGCTATTTTAGTTTTATCAGTAGTCATGTAATAAATTACTATTTTAGCACCAAATATAAACACTTTGCTGTACAAATGAATGACAAACCGCTAGTTTCCATAATATGTCTTTGCTATAATCATGGCCAATACGTACAAGATGCGTTGCAATCAGTAAAAAATCAATCGTACAGTAACATCGAACTTATTGTGGTAGATGATTGCAGTACAGATGACTCTGTGGAAGCGATTGCGGACTGGTTGAAGAAAAATCCTGAAATTGTTTTTATAAAAAATGAACACAATTTAGGAAACACCAAAGCATTCAACAAAGCATTTGCAAAAAGTAACGGAAGTTATATAATTGACCTAGGAGCCGATGATGTATTAGCCGAAAACTGTGTAGAGCTACAATTAGAAGCTTTTGCAAAAAGTCAATTTTCAAATGTTGGAATTGTTTATGGCAATGCAGAATTAGTTTTTCAAGATGACACCCATTTTTGTTACTTCTTTGAAGTTGATGAAAACAAAAAAAGAATAAAACCACAGGCTGTAGGCGATATTTATTTGAGTTTGTTGCGACTTGAAAATAATGTATGTTCTGTTTCGGCCATGGCAAGAAGAGAAGTTTACGAACGTTTTCAGGGGTTTAACGAAAATCTACAATATGAAGACTATGATTTTTGGATTAAAACAGCGCGTTTCTATCAATTTGATTTTATTGACAGCATTTTGATCAAAAAAAGAGAACTACGCAATTCCCTTAGCTCGCGCCGTTTTAAACGTTTGAACAAAAAAACAAGATTATACAACCGAAGCACCTACCAAATTGTGCGTAATGCATTGCAGCTCAACACAACTAAAGAAGAAAACCGAGCCGTGTTGCAAATGGTACATTTTGAAATGCAAATTGCGCTGCGAACTATTGATCCTTTACTGTTGCTCAAATACTTGAAACTGCATTTAAAAATTAGTTATTCCTTACTCTTCAAAAAGGATTTTATCCGTTTGTAAGTAGCAAAATTAGTGTACTAGTGGTATAAATTAAGGATTCCTTCACAGTTGTTTTTTTCGGGTTTTGAAAGGCTTTAGTATCTTTGTTAAAGAAAAAATTTTTCATTTAGAAATTCATATCCCTTGAAAAGTAAAGGAGAGTTTCTGCCACCGAATCTTACAATTTATGGAGAACGACACCTTTATTTTTTGCCTTGAAGCAGTTGCTGACATTGAAGAAGTTACCAAAACCGAAGTAGTACAACACCTTGAAAAACTTGCTTTTGACAAAGGTATCAGCAGCATTCACACTACTTGTGACTCGATCGAAGGATTAGAAGAACGCCTGCATAGCTTACTGTATGACGATCATAATTTTACCAATTATGAAATCATTTATTTAGTCATGCAAGGCGAAGCCAACACCATTTGTTTGAACAATTATTTTTATACCCTAGAAGAAATTGCAGAATTATTCGAAGGAAAAATGAGAGGTAAAATCATTCATTTTGCCAGTACCAAAGCACTGGATTTGACTCCTGATGAATCGCAATACTTTTTAGACATTACTTGTGCCAAAGCCATATCAGGTTATGGTTCACCGCATTCGGCAGTAAGCAGCACCGCATTGGATCAACTGTTTTTTAGTTTGTTTGAGGCCGATGATTCTATTTTTAATGTCGTTGAAGAATTGCATCAAAAGCAGTACGAACTGTGTAAATTTCTTGATTTTAGAATGTATTATTAACTCGTTTATTTCCTTTAAGGTATTGAAAACTTTTATTGCAAAACCGCAGTATCTATCTTGCTAAACGGTGTTCAAATATTAAAAAAAGTGATAGGAATAATCATTCTTTACCAAAAAAGTTTCGTCTTTACTTAAAATCTTTATATTTGAAAAGAAAAATTCAAAAAATCAAAACTTATGAAAAAAATACTATCCCTAGCTGTAATTGCTTTTTTTACACTTCAAATAAATGCTCAAGAAGTTAAAGCAGCAGCCAAAGAAAAAGCAAAAAAAGAAACTTGTTGTTCTAAAAAAGGCGGAAAATCAGCTATGTCAGCAGCAGAAGTAGAAAAATGTATGGCTGCATGTAAAGCCAAAGGAAAAAAATGCGATGCCTCAAGTGCCGGTAAAAAGTGCTAAAAACTACTATCAAACAAAAAACGCCTCGATTACGAGGCGTTTTACTTTTATACAAAGAGTAAATTATTTTACTCTCACACTCCACTCAAAGTCCATTTCTGAAACTTGCACTCCTTTTTCATCTACGCCAATAGATTTCATCCAAAACGTTTGTCCTTCTCCGGTAGCAATAGTTTCTTGAATTGCTTTTTCAATTAAATGTCCGTCGTTGCAAGTAAAAGTAATGCGACCCGTTGCTTTTTTGGTAAAATTACCTTTGTTGTTTGCCACTAGCATTGATATTTTTCGACCACTTTTTTGTATTTGAAACATGACTAAAGCTCCTGTTGCCAATTCTGCTGCCATTGCTTGCACTGCAAAATACATGGAGTTAAACGGATTTTGATTGATCCAACGGTGTTTTACGGATACGATACATCTTTTTTCGTCAATGTTTTTTACGCGAACTCCGCAAATAAAAGCCGATGGTAATTTGAAAAGTAAAAATTTATTAAGTTTTGATGCAGTCAGAGTCATATTGATATATGTTATGATTAATCTTTTATTTGTGATGGCTATACTATTGCTAAATACCCAGAAAATATCTTTAAAGTAGCCGAATTGCTGGTTTTTTGGCTAATATACAACATTTTACTATGCGTGCCTACTATTTTTATTTGTTAATTTTTTGTTAATAATTAGTACTATGCGATACAAGATACTGTCTTTTGAACATATATTTGCATAAGAAATTACTAGGTAAGCTAATTTAAAAGAAAGTAAGCCAGTTTCAATCATCATCAAAAATCAAACAAAATCAAAACAATGGAATCAAAATCAGAAAACAACATCGCAACATTGACTCATTTGAGCAGCTTAACGCAGTACTTCATCCCATTTGGAAATTATATTTTTCCGATTGTACTTTGGAGTGCTAAAAAAAACGAATCGGAGTACGTTGATTATCACGGCAAGCAAGTACTCAATTTTCAATTAAGTTTATTAGTTTACACCATTGTTTTAGTAATGATTGCAGTGCCTGCCTTTGTGATCTCTATTTTTAAAGACATGCCAATGAGTACCCTACTTCATGACAACAATTACCACTTGGAAAATTTTAATTGGGAGGGAAATGCTGTTGCATTGACCATTGGTTTACTTTGTATTTTGTTAGTGGTAGGATTAAAAATAGCTGAATTCTTTTTGATCATCTACGCAAGTATAAAGACAAGTGCGGGACAACAATTTCAATACCCATTGACAATCCCGTTCATAAAGTAATTAAAAAGATGGCTGGCTACTGAAAAACAATTGTTATCCACTAGCCCCGATTGCAATGGAAATCCTTTTTTAAGGAGCAGCGCAAAGCAGCGATGTACTAAAAAAGATTGCAATGAAAAGCGGGAAACAGCTCCTAAAAAATAAAAAAATCATCAATCATCAATCAAAAAATGAATCGTTCAATCAAAACAAAATCAAAAAAAAGCACTTATGAACATTGAAAACACAAAAGCACAAATGCGTAAAGGTGTTCTCGAGTTTTGCATTCTTTCTGTTTTAAAAGAGAAAGATGCCTACACATCGGAAATATTAGACACTTTAAAAAACGCCAAACTACTCGTTGTAGAAGGTACTATTTATCCGCTACTAACGCGACTAAAAAACGACGGTTTATTGAATTACCGTTGGGAAGAATCGACCTCAGGACCTCCTAGAAAATATTATGGTCTTACCGAGATTGGACACACTTTTTTAAAAGAATTAAATGGCACTTGGATTGAATTATCAGATGCCGTAACCGTAATAACCAACCAAAAACTATAGTCATGAACAAAACTGTAAATATTAACCTAGGTGGAATGTTTTTTCATATTGATGAAGATGCCTACCAAAAACTGACACGCTATTTTGAGGCAATAAAACGCTCTTTATCCAACTCAACAGGACAAGATGAAATTATTAAAGACATTGAAATGCGTATTTCTGAGTTATTGAATGAAAAGCAAGTGAGTGACAAATACGTTGTAGGGTTAAAAGATGTTGATGCTGTGATTGCAGTTATGGGACAACCTGAAGACTACGTTATCGAGAACGATGTCAATAGTAATAACAATTTTACGCAAAGCCCGTACCAACGTACCAAAAAATTATACCGTGATAAAGAAAAAGGTATTATTGGTGGTGTTTCGGCGGGATTAGGTCACTATTTTGGAATTGATCCGGTATGGATTCGTATCCTGCTTGTTTTATTAGTTTTTGCTGGCTTCGGGACTGGAATTTTGGCCTACGTTATATTATGGATTGTAACTCCAGAGGCCATAACAACTTCTGAAAAATTAGAAATGACTGGTGAGCCTGTAACTATCTCAAATATTGAAAAAAAAGTTCGTGAAGAATTTGAGAATGTTTCAGGTAAAATCAAAAACGTTGACTATGACAAATTTGGCAATCAAATTAAAACTGGTGCGGGAAAATTAAGTAATTCATTTAGTGACTTCTTGGTAACTGTTTTTAAGGTTTTTGCAAAAGTTTTGGGTGTGTTCTTAATCATGACAGGAGTAATTACTTTATTTTTCTTGTTGATTGGAATATTCACATTGGGTTCCGGAGCTTTTATTGATTTTCCTTGGCAAGGATTTATTGAAGCAGGTAACTTTACCGACTATCCCGTTTGGTCATTTGGATTATTAATGTTTTTTGCTGTAGGAATACCGTTTTTCTTTTTGGCTATTTTGGGCTTCAAATTACTGGCTCCTCAAATGAAATCTATTGGCTCGATTGCAAAATACACCTTACTAGCTTTGTGGATCATTTCAGTATCATTAGCGATTTCAATTGGAATCAAACAAGCGAGCGCTTTTGCCGTTGACGGACGCGTGCTTAAAAAGGAAATTCTAGATTACAACCCAAAGGATACCTTGTTGCTTTCATTCCAACACAATGCTTATTTTGCAAAAAACGTAGATGAGCGTGACGATTTGATGGTTACTGAAGACTCTACAGGTACTGAAATTATTTATTCAAATGACGTCCACATCCGTATTGAAAAAACCAATGAAAAGGTAGCATACCTTCAAATTGAGAAAGAAGCCAGTGGAGTTACCTTATTAGAAGCTAAAAAAAGAGCAGAGCAAATAAAGTACGGATACAGAATTGAACGCAACAAAATTGTGTTTGACAACTATTTTATTACCGAGTTAAAAAACAAATATCGCGATCAGGAAGTAGAAATAACTATTTTTGTTCCTGAAGGAGCCTTGATTAAACCAGATGCAAGCATGCAAAATTACGATCGCTCAGACGATGAGTTCTTTAATTTACATTACAGTTCAGACAATTACATTTACAAAGTAGTTGAAAATCAAGCCAAATGCTTAAATTGCCCAGCCGATGAGAACGAATACAACGATTTGGAGGATGAGGAAGTATCAATTAACGTTTCGAGTGACATTACAGAAAAAGACAGTACCACAACCACAACTGTTGAAGTAAATGGCAACGTAATTAACGTTACTGAAAAAGGAAGAGGAAAAGGACTTACGACCAATAAAGACGGTATAATCATTAAAAGAAACTAGCCATGTTAAAACTAATCACCATAATAACCAAGTTTATTGTTGTAGCATTAACCGCTTTGTTTTTGGGTTCTTGCACGCATACCTTTAATTCAATTGAAGGAAGCGGAAACGTTACTACCCAAAAACGCGATGTGAGTACCAACTTTAGTAGTATAGAAGTCAACAATTCTATCGAAGTGATCCTAGAGCAATCAGACAAAACAGAGGTTTTGGTAGAAACTGATGACAACCTTCAAGAGCACTTGACTACGACTGTAGAAAACGGGACCTTAGTGATTTCATTAGATCACGTATCTATAAACGATGCAGGAAGCTTAAAAGTAATTGTAAAAATGCCGAATATTGACGATCTCGAAGCTAGCAGCAGTGCCTCAATTGAAAGCAAAAATCTGATTATTAGCGAAGATGTACAACTAAAAACTTCAAGCGGAGGTAGCATTACATTAAACATCGAGTCTGACAAATTATCTTGTGATACTAGTAGTGGCAGCAGTATTATGATAGAAGGCAAAGCACTTGAACTTAAAACAACTGCGTCGAGTGGCAGCGAAATTCGAGGGAAACAATTAATGGCAAATGAAGTCAAAGCAGATGTTTCGAGCGGTGCAAGCATAACGGTTTACCCAATAGTTTCATTAACAGCAGAGGCTTCGAGCGGTGGTAATATTTCTTTTTACAACACACCTAAACGCTTGCAAAAAAATACAAGTTCAGGTGGAAGCATCAGTGCTAACTAAATCTTATATAGGAAAAACATTAAAATCATCCCTGAAAAGTGGATGATTTTTTTATATTTGTTGGTATCAAAACATTCTCTCATGAAAAAATCATTTCTCCTTGTGATCTTACTTTTCGGATTTTTAGCAACGGCTCAAAAATCGGATAAAATTAAAGGTTCTAAAATTGTTACAATCGTAGAACGAAACATTGCAGACTTTGAAACCTTACAAATTGAAAACAATTTAGAAGTACATCTTGAAAGGGGAGAAAAAGCAGGCTTAAAAGTTGAAACGGACGATAATTTACATGACGTAGTTTCAATTGACGAAAACGAAAAGACATTGCGTATTTACACCAATAAAAAAGCTACAGCTTATAAAAAATTGATTGTACGAGTAACCTACACTGAGAATTTAAAAACAATTCAAGCTAAAGACGAGACTACCTTAAATGCCATACAAGAATTACTATTAAATAACGTACTTATAAAAGCAAGCGGCACCTCTAAATTGTTTTTAAACATCAATTCTAAATCAGTAGTTTATCAAGCTGATGAAAAAGCAAAAAGCGAACTGAATATTAAATCAGAAAAAGCTACTATTGAAATGAGTAAAAATTCTAGTTTGAAAGCACTCGTTACAAGCGTTGATTTAAAAACAGATTTGTATCAAAAAGCAGATGCCACTATTGAAGGTGATGCCTCAAATGCTATCTTACGTTTAGACAATAACTCGAGTCTAACAGCCAATAAATTAACGGTAAAAAACACTGAACTAACTATTGAAGGATATGCTAGTTGCGCTATCAATACGAGTACCACATTAAGCATCGATGCGGCTAATAAAACGGAAATCCAGCTGGTAGGAAACCCTAAAATAACTATCAAAAAATTTGCTGACGAGACTAAATTAATCAAGAAGTTGAAGTAACAGTAATTTTCATAAAAACAAAAAACAGGTAATTGCCTGTTTTTTTTGTGCTTTGTTCTTTCGAGAATGCTTAAGCGAAGATTACTTGTTTAACAGTTGCTTTATCTTAATTACCCGCGTTGCAAATACTTTGTTCCATTTTTCTATGGAAGTAGTGTTTCAATCAAATAAAGCATCAAAAAACTAGATAAACCTGAGGACCGGATCATAGTTTGAGACCTCACAGGTTTCAAAAATCTTTTAGGTCTTTCACAACCTTTGGAAATCATCTCTAGACTCACTAGCCCATTTGATACAGATTTCAAACGGAAAAATAATTCAAAAAAAAAGTCTCTTTTGAAATAAAAGAGACTTTTCAATAATAAAAGATAGTTGTTTATTCCCTTGCTGCCAAATATCTTTCAGCATCTAGTGCGGCCATACAACCTGTTCCTGCTGCTGTAATAGCTTGACGGTAAACATGATCGGCAGCGTCACCAGCTACAAAAACTCCTTCAACATTTGTAAGTGAAGAACCTGGCGTGTTGACAATATAACCTGTCTCGTCAAGCGTAATAAACTCTTTAAAAATATCTGTATTTGGTTTGTGACCAATAGCAACGAAAAATCCTGTTGCCGGAATGTCGTATGTTTCGTTAGTGGACTTGTTTAAAACCTTAATAGCTTCTACTACCTGTCCGTCACCCATTACTTCAACAGTATCGTGGTTTAATAAAATTTCGATGTTTTCGGTTTTACGAACACGAGCTTCCATAATTTTTGACGCTCTAAACTTTTCACTACGAACAAGCATCGTTACTTTTTTACAAAGTTTAGACAAATAATGAGCTTCTTCGCAAGCTGAGTCTCCCGCTCCTACAATTACCACCTCTTGATTTCTGTAAAAGAAACCATCGCAAACGGCGCAAGCAGATACACCGCCACCCATTTGCAAGTAATGTTGTTCTGATGGCAAGCCTAAATATTTAGCCGAAGCACCAGTTGAAATGATTACCGTTTCACAGTGTAACTCTTTAGTCTCATTGATCCAAACTTTGTGAATTGGACCTGAAAAATCAACTTTGGTTGCCCAACCATCGCGCACATCAGTGCCAAAACGCTGTGCTTGCGCTTGTAAACCTACCATCATTTCTGGCCCTGTAATTCCTTCTGGATTTCCTGGCCAGTTTTCTACTTCGTTGGTAGTGGTCAATTGTCCGCCAGGTTGCATTCCTTGGTACAATACCGGGTTCATATTAGCTCTTGCTGCATAAATTGCCGCAGTATATCCTGCAGGACCTGAACCTATAATTAGGCATTTTATTTTTTCGATTGTATCTGACATCTTGTGATTATTAAAATTTTGTGGTACAAAAATAAGCTTTTATTATAGTACGTAATAAAGTACTGCATCAGTTTTAATTATTTTGTAATAAAAAAATCCTTCTTGACTGAACAAGAAGAATTAAGTCGGGTTGGCAGTGTTTATTCCGAAAAAGGAAATTCGAACCTGCGGCCTTCCCGATTTACAATCGGGACGCGATAACTGCTACTTATTTTGTAATTAGTTCGATAATTTTAGTTTTGCTTTTCCATTTTTTAATTTCCTGCTCTCGTGAAATTGCAAAAGACTTTTGGTCAAATAACTCCGAATAAACTATTTCCCAATCTTTGGCTCATGCTGTAAATCCTTTGTGTGCACTTAAATGTCGTCGTAGTCTCTCTTCTAAAACCATAGAAGTATTACCTACATAATACGTGTCTTGTGAATTGAAAAAAGAATGTAAACCTGAAACATAGTTTTTGTTAAACAAAAAAAGCCGAACGATATCGTTCGGCTTTTGTCGGGGTGGCAGTGTTTATTCCGAAAACGGAAATTCGAACCTGCGACCTTCCCGATTTACAATCGGGACGCGATAACTGCTACTTATTTTGAAATTAGTTCGACAATTTTAGTTTTACTTTTCCATTTTTTAATTTCCTGCTCTCGTGAAATTGCAAAAGTTTTTTATTCAAATAACTCCGAATAAACTATTTCCCAGTCTTTGGCTCTTGCTGTAAATACTTTGTGTGCACTTAAATGTCGTCGTAGTCTCTCTTCTAAAACCATAGAAGTATAACCGACATAATACGTGTATTGTGATATGAAAAAAAAGAATGTAAACGTGGAAACAAATTTTTTTTAAATAAAAAAAG
>CAZMHK010000010.1:0-45650 GCA_964566045.1 uncultured Flavobacterium sp. | reverse complement strand
ATTGTATTTCAGTTTTAAGATGTTATTTGTAGTTATCAACATACTTGTAAAATAGTAAATAGTTGATTTTAAAAGTCTTTTAACTTTTAATTAACAACGGTTGATAATTGTAAACAATTAAAAATTGTAAATAAGTATTTTTAAAAATTCAGTTGATAAAGTGGTTTTGAGTATTGATAACTTTTCTAAAAATTCATCAAACTAAATTAGGAATTAATAAGTCAGTTTTGGATTAGTTATTTTTTCGATTCAACCAAAAAATACTTCTTATTTTCTATCCCAAGTTATGAACAATTTATGTTAACTTAAAGTTAACTGAATATCAAGTAGTTGCGTTTTGGTATTAACAATGCAAAATTTTAACATTTAAAACATACATTTTTTACTGATTTACAAGTATTTATACACTTATTAAAATTGTTAATAACTGCTAAATATTTCATTATTAACTCTTTAAATAAGATTGTGAAAATGGCCTGAAAATAGTGTTTATAACAATCAATTTTCGGCAACAAACTTAGCGGTATTTACTCCTTAATAGTTGAATAGTTTCTCTAAATTTGCAACACACAACTTAAATCATACAAAATGAAAATTTCAATAGGAAACGATCACGCCGGACCAGATTACAAAAAGGCAATTGTTGAAATGCTTATCGCAAAAGGACATCAAATAACCAATTACGGAACTGATTCAGTTGATAGCGTTGATTATCCTGATTTTGGGCATCCAGTGGCCACTGATGTAACAGAAGGTAAAGCTGATTTAGGAATTGTAATTTGCGGAAGCGGAAACGGAATTGCAATGACTGTTAATAAACATGCTCAAGTTCGTGCAGCTTTGTGTTGGACTAAAGAAATTGCAGTTTTAGCGCGTCAACATAATGATGCTAATATTATAAGTATTCCTGCTCGTTTTACTTCAATCCCACAAGTATTAGAAATGGTTGAAGCTTTTATTACTACTGATTTTGAAGGTGGCAGACACCAAAATCGTGTCAATAAAATTGCCTGTCAATAAAATTTTGGCTGCTTCGCAGCTTTATAATTACATCAAGCTCGGTTTTTTACCGGGCTTTTTTTATTTTCTATTGACTAAATTAACGTTAATTCAGTCAATGTACTGACTGAATTAATGTAAATTCAGTCAACGTACTGACTGAATTAACGTTTTTTGAGTATATTTACATCTAAATATTTAAAATTCAAGCTTATGAATTTTTTAGAAAGAGGAATAGATACATTATTTTCTAAAAGAGTTTTGCCTAATAAAGTATTGATTTTATTAGGCGCAAGGCGTGTGGGTAAAACAGCTTTTATCAAAAATTATCTTGCTACCATTCCAAAAGAAAATTATTTGCATTTGAATGGCGAAGATATTCAAGATGCTGATTTACTCAAAGAAAGATCAGTAGCTAACTACAAACGTCTTTTAAATAAAGTAAAATTGTTAGTAATTGATGAGGCTCAAAACATTCCTGATATCGGACTCATTTTAAAATTGATAGTTGATTCTATTGATGATATCAAAGTAATTGCCACGGGATCTTCGGTTTTCGACTTATCTAATAAGTTGGGAGAGCCGTTAGTTGGGAGAAAAAATACCATTTATTTATTTCCATTGGCACAAATGGAATTTGCTAAATATGAAAACTTTAAAGAAACGACTCAAAAATTAGAAGAACGAATGCTTTTTGGATCCTATCCAGAATTAGAGCAATATCTAGATTGGGAGGAAAAGATTAACTACTTGAAAGAAATTATGAATTCGTATTTACTAAAAGATATTCTTGTTTACGAAGGAATTAAACAATCCAATAAAATTCTGGATTTATTAAAGTTAATTGCTTTTCAAATAGGGCAGGAGGTATCCTTGCAAGAATTAGCAAGGCAATTGGGTATTTCTAAAAATACGGTCGAAAGTTATTTGGATCTACTTTCGAAAGTGTTTGTGATTTACAAAGTTCCTGGTTTTAGTAAAAATTTACGCAAAGAAGTAACTAAATCAAACAGATGGTATTTTTATGACAATGGAATTCGGAATGCAATTATCGCTAATTTTAGTCGGTTAGATTCCAGAACAGATGTGGGAGCCTTATGGGAAAATTATTTGGCTTCGGAACGTATAAAAAATCAAAATTACACACAGAAAACGGTTTCTAATTACTTCTGGAGAACTTATGACCAACAAGAATTAGATTGGCTTGAAGAAGAAAACGGTATTTTAAGAGGATACGAATTCAAATGGAACGAAAACAGAAAAGCAAAAATTCCTACGGCTTTCGCCAAAGCTTATCCAGAAGCTAGTTTTGAAGTGATTAACAAACAGAATTATTTAGATTTTATCACTTAAGATCCCGAAATAATAAACCAGAAATAGCAGTCCGATTTGTAAAGAAGCAAGTAACCAAAACTTCCATAAATAGCTTTTTTTGTTTGTTTTATGTCTAAAAATTATCATCGCAATTCCTGAACCTAAAGTTCCACCAAGTAATGCAAAACTCAACAAAGTTCGCTCTGATATTCTTCGTTTTTGATTTTTAGCTAAATATTTATCGTAGCCTATGCTTGTAAAAGCGATTAGGTTTATCACAAAAAAGTAGTAGAATAAAATAGTCATTTGATTCAAATTGAAGTCAAAGATATTAATTTAGCCTTTAGAAAATAGAGACAATGACAAATATAGATTTCATTAAAAAACAGGTTGCTACAGCAGCCATAAACATTCAAAAAACAGTTCAACTTTTACAAGAAGATTGCACGATTCCGTTTATTTCCCGTTATCGAAAAGATACTACTGGAAATCTAGATGAAGTTCAAATTGAACAAATTGCCAAGCTTCAAAAAGAATACGAAGCAATTGCAAAACGCAAAGAAGCAATCGTAAAATCAATTGAAGAGCAAAACGGATTAACGCCTGAGTTAGACAAGAAAATACAACAAAGTTTTGATTTACAGGAATTGGAAGATTTGTATTTGCCATTTAAAAAGAAGAAAAAAACCAAAGCTGATGTGGCTCGCGAAAATGGTTTAGAACCATTAGCGAAAATCATCATGGCTCAAAACAAAGATGATGTTGATTTCCTAGCTACTAAATATTTGAATGATGCTGTAACTAATGAAGATGCTGCTTTGCAGGGTGCAAGGGATATTATTGCCGAATGGATCAACGAAAATATTTTTGTTAGAAAACAGTTGCGTCGTTTGTACGAGCGCAAAGCAACCATCACGACCAAAGTAGTAAAAACTAAAAAAGACGAAGAAGGCGCTCAAAAATTCAACCAATATTTTGATTGGTCAGAACCCTTGACAAAAGCACCTTCACATAGATTATTAGCAATGCTTCGTGCCGAAAATGAGGGTTTTATCAAGTTCAAAGTAGAAGTCGATTTGGATGAAGCCTATGATATTATTGACGAATTGGTTTTAAAAGGAGACAGTCCAGCCACGCCACACGTGCAATTAGCGATCGAAGACAGCTACAAACGATTGCTAAATCCTGCTATTTCAAACGAAGCTTTGCAGGAAGCGAAAGCTAAGGCTGATGCCAATTCGATTCAAGTTTTTGCTACTAATTTAGGACAGTTATTGCTTGCGCCACCTTTGGGTGAAAAGCGAATTTTAGCTATTGACCCAGGATTTCGTTCAGGTTGTAAAGTAGTTTGCTTAGATGAAAAAGGCGATTTAATTTACAATGAAACCATTTATCCGCATGCGCCACAAAACGAAACCGCTATGGCCATGAAAAAGATAAAATCAATGGTAAACGCCTATAATATCGACGCTATTTCAATAGGAAACGGAACAGCATCGCGCGAAACCGAATTTTTTATCAAGAAAATTGCTTTTGATAGAGCGGTTCAGGTTTTCATCGTTTCGGAGGCGGGTGCTTCGGTATATTCGGCATCAAAAATTGCTCGTGAGGAATTCCCAAATTATGATGTCACGGTTCGTGGTTCGGTTTCTATCGGAAGACGTTTGTCTGATCCTTTGGCAGAGTTGGTAAAAATTGACCCAAAAGCCATAGGCGTAGGCCAATACCAGCACGATGTAGATCAAAGTAAATTGAAGGAAGAACTCGATACAACCGTGGTGCGTTGCGTGAATTCAGTAGGAGTTAACATCAATACGGCGAGTAAACATTTGTTGAGTTATGTAAGTGGAATAGGAGAGAAGCTTGCCGAAAATATTGTGAATTACCGTTCAGAAAATGGTCCTTTTGAGGATCGAAAACAACTCAAAAAAGTACCTCGTTTGGGCGAAAAAGCTTTTCAGCAAGGAGCAGCTTTTATCCGAATTAAAGATGGAAAAAACCCACTGGATAACTCAGCCGTTCATCCTGAAGCTTATTCAATTGTGGAAAAAATGGCTAAAGATTTAAAGTTGAAAGTAACCGATTTAATTGGAAACAAAGAGAAAACAGCCTTGATTAAACCAGAAAGTTACGTTACGGCTGATATAGGTTTGTTGACTTTAAAAGACATTATTAAAGAATTAGAAAAACCTGGTTTAGACCCGAGAAAAGCGGCAAAAGTTTTCGAATTTGATCCGAATGTAAAAACGATTAAAGATGTAAAAACTGGAATGATTTTGAACGGAATTGTCAATAACATTACCAATTTTGGTTGTTTTGTAGACTTGGGTATTAAAGAAAGTGGTTTGGTACACATTTCTCAACTCAAAGCAGGCTTTGTAAGCGACGTAAACGAAGTGGTCAAACTCCACCAACACGTTACCGTAAAAGTCACGGAAGTAGATGAAGACAGAAAGCGAATTCAGCTGACGATGGTTTTGTAAAATAGAAAAATCCCAAAATTCAATACTTGTCATTGAATTTTGGGATTTCTAAATTTGTAAGCAAACGGTTTTATCTTCTAGCGATTATCCAAGAGCTCATTTTATCAAGAACTTTAGGTGAAATGGTTTGCTCAATTTCGGCATATTCGCTCATAGCACCTGTTGTACATTCCTGAAAAAGATGATTCATACCTTGAAATTCGTAGGTTTCGAAATTTTTGTTTTTAGCCTTTGTCAATGATTTTTTTATAGCTTCCAAATTTTCTTTTGCAGGTACTTGAAAATCCAAACTCCCGTTGATTGCCAAAACCGGAATCTTTACCTTAGAAACGTATTCGTCTGGATTAAAGGCAATAAAATATCTGAACCAGGCATTTGATACTTGTTTTTTAACATCCTCTGGCAATTTTTCTGAGGATGAATTAATAAACTTATCAAAGTCGGAATCAAAAGTGCTGCCTTTGTAATTTTTTATAAAATCATAGATCATTCGGTTTATTTGACTGCTTTTTTGAAGCGCTTCTTCACTCATACCTGATAGTTTCCCTGCCAAATAATTTTGCTGTACTAAAAGTTCGTTTATAGGTTGACCTGGCCCAGCCATCAACACCAAAAATTTAACGTCTTTGTTTGTACTGGCCACAATGGGAGCAATCATGCCGCCTTCGCTATGACCTATTAAACCAATGTTTTCAAAACCTTTTGCTTTTAAAAATAATACTGCTGCATTGATATCAGTAGCGTAATTGAAAGAGGT
This sequence comes from uncultured Flavobacterium sp., assembly GCA_964566045.1. GTDB lineage: Bacteria > Bacteroidota > Bacteroidia > Flavobacteriales > Flavobacteriaceae > Flavobacterium. Next base: position 40,097 of record CAZMHK010000010.1, on the reverse strand, counting down.
TTCATCAGGATTACCTTTTGATGAACCACCAACTCCGCGATCGTCTAGTCGGAGAGTGGCTATACTTTTTTTAGCAAAATTATCAGCGATTACTGCAAAGGGTTTGTGACCAAAAATTTCTTCATCACGATTTTGTTTTCCCGAACCAGTAATCATAATCAAAATAGGCTGTTTTTTATTGAAATTGTTAGGTTCAGATAATGTTCCTGCTAGAGTATTTTTATCTGAGGAATTGACAAAAGTTACTTCCTCTGTTTTATATGTAAGGGGTGCTTTTGGAGTTTGTGGTCTGTTCAATTTTGGCGCAAGCTCACCACCTTTAATTTTAGAAAGTATTAATGGTAATTCCATTCCACCTTGTTTAAAAGTACCGTTAATACTTTCATTTGTTACTTTTCCGGAGTAGGAGATTCCTAATGCAGGAAGCTCGAGGGCTAATTGATCAGCAGTATAACTGGTTGTACTAACCGGAATATTTGTGGCCCCTTGTTTTGGACTGTCAAGAGTTGAAATAAGTTTTTCACCCTCTTTTTTAATGTGAAAAATCAGTGGCAATTTCATTCCTTGAACGTTTATTTCACCTTGCCAAGAACCAGTTATTTCTTGTGCAAAAATCAGTTGAATGCTAAAAAGCAAGATGGTTAAAAGAGTTGTTTTCATTGTTTTTTGATTTAGTTTTTAGACAATTGTTGACCAGCTTTATCAAAAATCTGATTTGACAAAGTACTTAATTAATATGTAAATAGTTGTTGGTTAGTTATTTAATAAATGAGGTAAATAAAGTTGGTGAATTAAAATGAAAAAGAGTAATCCTGTAACAAATAGAACAATGTGGTACCATTTTTTGAAATTTGTAGCTGTTTTAAAACCATTGTAAAGCAGTACAAAAGAGTAAAATATCAAGGCTAAAATGATCATACTGCTTGCAAACAGTATCAAGATATAGCTAGTGTCAATAGTTGTCACTGCGTTCGGGTTTCGAGTATTCAAATTTTTAGCTATTTCATTCATTCCGCTAAACTTAATAAATAACAAAATGCAAAAATTAGGTACTTGCGATATTAAAATTGTTGTAACAATATCAATAAATCGAGTTTTTGTATTGATTATCAATGCCAATACGTACAAAAATATAGTGGCAGTTGTACAACTTATGACCACAAACAATACTGCATTTTGTAATGATAGCGCATTATTATCAGTAAAATGCGAAATACTGTCCATTTGTGTTTTGGTAAAAAAACATACAGATGCATTTAAAATTAAAAATATAAATCCAATTACGAATAATTGTTTCTCTGAATATCTACAAAAAGGATTAAAAATACTTTGCCAATTCATAACTATGATTTTAAATTTTTAATTTTTTCTATTAAATCGTCCATTTTATTGCGCATAGTAGGATAGGAGTTGCCTGCTTGTTTTGCCATTTCTTTTATACTACCGCTGGATAAAAAAAATTCTAAAACAAAATCTTGTTCATCTCTGGTCAATTTTAAATAAAGCGGCAAATCATAATTTCCGTTTACTTCGGTTTCACATTGATCGCATTTCATTTGACTAACCCGTAGGGCATTTTCGCAACTTGGACAAACAATTGGTAATTTCATTTTAATAAAGTTAAAAATATTTTTAACAAAGTTAAAACACTTTTTTAATTATCCAATAGATTTTGAATAAAATTATAATTTCGTGTGCTGAGAGTTTACTAATTATTGCGCACAAAAAAACCCAAATAGCGATTGTAGTTGCTATTTGGGTCTTTCTATTCTAGTTATAAAGAATTATTCTTTTGTAGAAGCTTCTTCTTTTTTATTGGCTGGTTCACCGTCTTTTGCTGCGTTTTTGAATTCTTTGATTCCGCTTCCTAAACCTTTCATCAATTCTGGAATTTTTTTACCTCCAAAAAGTAATAAAACTACAGCTAATATTATAAGGATTTCTGTAACACCTAATCTTCCCATGATAGTATAATTTATGCCGAAGCAAATTTGTAAATAACCTAATAGCAAAGGTATATAGAATTACTGAATACAAATTCATTTTGCGGCATTTATTTAATGGGCGAAGCGTTAAAAATTTATTAACGTCACTGCACCAATTGCTTTTTGTGTTGCTGTAAAGGCAGTAAATGCAAGCACAATAATTGTTATATTTGTTCAATAATCAATGAATATGTCCAAAAAAAGACAAAAGCGAAAAGTCATAAAAGAAAATTTACTTAGCAAAAGGCGTCTCGTTATTTTAAACGAAGATACTTTTGAAGAGACCTTTTCATTAAAACTCACCTTAATGAATGTTTTTGTTGTAGCTAGTGTGGGTGCTATCTTAATCATTTTTGTAACTACATTTATCATTGCATTCACGCCATTACGCGAGTTCATTCCAGGCTATTCATCATCGCAATTGAAAAAGGAAGCTACTGAATTGGCTCTCAAGTCAGATTCGCTTTCAAAAGCCATCAAACAGAATGATTTGTATTTAAAAGCCATCAAGAAAGTTTTAACCGGTGAGTTAGAATATGCCAAATTCAATAAAGATTCTATTTTAGAAACCCCCGAAGTAACAGCAGAAAAAGTAGATTTAGCTCCATCAGAAGCAGAATTGGAGTTGCGCAAACAAGTGGCTATCGAGGAACAAAAAGCAGCATCAAATTCGGCTGCAGCCAAAAGAAAAAGTTCGAAATAAATCGCATTTTACATTACAAAAGTATCTCATCAGGATGTCATTAAAATCAATTATAGCAAAGATTTTTGCCAAAAATATTTATCAAAAAACTCAAGTTTGGGCTACAAATCCAGTAGCGGCTCAACAAAAGGTGCTACAACAATTAATCACTCAAGCACAACGTACGGCTTTTGGCAAGGATCATCATTTTCATAAAATTACAACTGCGTCCGATTTTGCCAATTACGTTCCCGTACGCGATTACGAAGCACTAAAACCTTATGTTGACCGAGTGGTACAAGGTGAAGCCGATATTCTATGGAAAGGGAAACCGTTGTATTTTGCTAAGACATCAGGAACTACATCTGGAGCAAAGTACATTCCGTTGACTAAGGAATCAATGCCGTATCACATTGAGGCCGCCCGCAACGCGATCTTGCATTACATTCACGAAACAGGTAAGGCTGATTTTGTAGATGGTAAAATGATTTTCTTACAAGGAAGTCCTATTTTAGAAGAAAAAAACGGGATAAAACTAGGGCGTTTATCCGGAATTGTAGCGCATTTTGTTCCAAAATACCTTCAAAAAAATAGAATGCCGTCTTGGGAAACCAATTGTATTGAAGATTGGGAAACCAAAGTTAATGCGATTGTGGAAGAAACGTTTCATGAAAATATGGCTGTGATTTCCGGGATTCCGTCGTGGGTGCAAATGTATTTTGAAAAACTGCATCAAAAAGGAGGGAAGCCTGTAGGCGATATTTTCAAAAACTTTAATTTGTTCATTTATGGTGGTGTAAATTACGAACCGTATCGGGCTAAATTTGAAAATTTAATTGGTCGAAAAGTAGACAGCATTGAATTGTTTCCAGCTTCGGAAGGATTTTTTGCGTATCAAGATTCTCAAAAGGAAAAAGGAATGTTACTACTGCTGAATTCCGGAATTTTTTACGAGTTTATCAAAAGTGACGAATTTTATACCCAAAATCCAAGACGTTACACCATTGGCGAAGTTGAATTGAATGTCAATTATGTTTTGATAATTTCTACCAATGCAGGACTTTGGGGTTATAACATTGGCGATACCGTTCAGTTCACGAGTTTAAAACCGTACCGCATAATTGTATCAGGAAGAATCAAACATTACATATCGGCTTTTGGAGAACATGTTATTGGTAAAGAGGTAGAAAGTGCTTTGCAAGAAGCCATTATCGGAACATCAATCAGAATTAATGAGTTTACAGTAGCACCACAAATCACGCCAGCCGAGGGATTGCCGTATCACGAATGGTTTATAGAGTTTGATTCCGAAGGATCGGAAGAACCACAAAATTTAGAGAATTTTGCGGAAGCGCTAGACAATGCTATGCGCAAACAAAATGTTTATTATGACGATTTGATAGTGGGTAAGGTGTTGCGAAAAGTGGTGGTTACCAAAGTGGCTAAAAACGGTTTCCAAGATTATATGAAATCGATTGGAAAATTAGGTGGCCAAAATAAAGTACCGCGCTTGTCTAATGACAGAAAAATAGCAGATTTGTTAAAGACCCAATAAATGTCATACATTTGCAGGTTAAAAAATAAGTAGAAAATGAAAGAAACAAAAAACATATCTCGTTCGAGAGCACAAGAATCATCGGCAGCCATTGAAAAAATGTACATCACAATGCGCCACCTTTTTAATAGAGGATTTTACAAACCAATGGGAGTATCGGGTGATACGCTTCGAGAAGCATTGTTAGCATTACGACCAGAGATTTACGGTAATATTGCCGAAGAGAAAGTAGAATTGAACGGACTTTTATACGTTATTGAGCGTTTGCCAGTTGGTATTGAAGAATGTCGTTTTATCAATCTTACCTCGGATGAAGGCTACTCAAAATCGCATTTTCAAGCGATTGTTCCTCCAAAAAGACGTCGTAACTGTTACCGTATCGATGAGGAGCAAATGAATGTGGAAATTACTAGAGGCCGATCAGATATTTATGATATTTTAACGCACTTGACCTTCATATTTATTGAATCACATAAAATCAGAAACCGTGTTTTATTAGATGATGCCGGCGAGGTTTCTCGTGATTGGATCAAGCTTGAGCAGGCCGTTTCATCAAAGAAAAAGCTAACTCAAATTGAGAAAGAAAAAGCTATTTCGCATGCAGCTAACATTTTAGGTAGAACTTTTGCTGAGGTTTTAGATATTTATGATGCCTTTGGTTCAGCAGCTGCTCCAGACCGTTTTTTACACGTGATTTTTTGGTTGGGTAAACTAGCTATTGAAGAAATTGTAGAGGATAACAAAAGAACGATTACTTTCAGCCCAATTTTAAGAGAGCGTTTAGGGCACCATATTCACGGTGAAATTTGGGCAACTAATATTAAAGAAGTTTTAAAAGCCAACCAGCTTTTAGACCGACCAATTCACGTAATCAGTGCCAACATGCACAGTGTGATGAATTCGATTTTTGCTACCGAAGTGTTGAAAACGAAGTTCAAAGACAAATCGGATTTCTTTATTTATGAAGAGTTAAGTAGATCCGGAGCTGATGAGGTGCGCAATCAAGTTACAGCTGTTGCCTTGAAGCAAGGAATGATTTCATTACCAGACACATCAGGAACTAATATTGACGTACAAATTTTTGATACAGCTAAAATCAATTGGGCCAAAACATCGTTTCCTACGGCACAAGTAGACACTGAAAAACCGGTGCTAATTGTAATGGATTATGCTTTTGGAGAACAAGCTTATGAAACTATTGATGAGTTATTGAAACCATTTAAGAAAGATACTTTGCTGAATGTAAAATCGGTTTCAATCATGGGTAAAGCTGGAATTCTTGAAGGTGGAAAAGGAGATATCATGATTCCTAATGCACATATTAACGAAGGTACTGCTGACAATTATTTCTTTGAAAACGAACTAACTGCTGAGATGTTTGAAGGAAATGACATTGCGGTTTTTGCGGGTCCAATGGTAACTGTTTTAGGAACTTCACTTCAAAACAGAGATTTATTAAAGTTCTTCCACGAATCAACTTGGGGAATTATTGGTCTTGAAATGGAAGGTTCGTACTATCAAAAAGCAATTCAATCCGCCTCAAAAATTAGAAGAAGTGTACCAAGCGATATCAAAGTTCGTTATGCTTATTATGCCTCAGATAATCCTTTAGAAACAGGAAGTACTCTTGCCTCTGGAGGATTAGGAACAACAGGTGTAAAACCTACTTACTTGATCACAATTAAAATATTGGAACAAATTTTCAACGTAAAATAACTTTCTATGAGCGATAATAGACCGCTTAATTCGAGTGATCAAGAAGTTGATTTATCTCAAATTTTTACAAAAATGGGTCTTTTTGTAGATCGTGTTTTTTTACGATTATTTGAAGGTTTTTTGTTCCTGAAACGAAATGTTTTGATGCTGATTGTTTTGTTTGTTTTGGGAGCAGGACTTGGACTGTTTTTAGATAAATCCAGAACAGCTTATGATCATGAAATCATTGTGATGCCTAATTTTGGATCGACGGATTATTTGTATGGTAAAGTAGCTTTGTTAAACGCTAAAATCAAAGAAAACGATAGCTTGTTTTTGCAAAAAATAGGATTTAACAGCACAGTAAAATTGCGAAATATTGAGGTAACTCCTGTAATTGATGTCTATAAATTTGTGGGTAACAATGAGCAGCGTTTAGAGTTGGTAAAACTTATGGCAGATGAAGGAGGAGCAGCAAAATCAGTAGAAAATGAATTGACAAGCAAGAATTATCCTTTTCACGAACTGTCTATCTCTACTGCTAAAAAAGTAGGTCAAGATGATTTTGTGAAACCTTTGTTGGCGTATTTGAATGATTCAAAGTATTTCTCGGATATCCAAAAAGAAAGTTTGAACAACCTTGAAATGACCCGTAAAGAGAATGATTCGATACTCAAACAAATAAATTCCTTACTCAACAACTTTAGTAAAAATCAGAAAGGACCAAGCAGCAGTTTAGTGTATTATAATGAAAACACACAACTAAACGACTTAATAAAAAACAAAGAAGCTATAATCAAGCAACAGGGTAATAACCGTTTAGAAAAAATTAACTTTGAGCGTGTTATTAAAGAAGTTAGTCTAGTTACCAACATCAAAAATGTAAAATCTATCAATGGTAAACTTAAATTTTTAGCTCCATTATTTTTGATAGGGCTGTTTATTTTTGGTAGCTTATTCGTTCGTTTCTATCAAAAACTAAAAGTTAAGTACAATAAATAGCATACCATCTATAGTAACTTGGCTAGGAAAGAACCAGCTTTGATTATTTTTTTTTGACAATTTAAAGTTGTTAGTTGAAAAGAGTTTTTGAAATATAATATAGCGAAACACGAAAGCTGTTTCTGGGCACACTTTTAAATCTTGGGAAGTTAGCTTAAGAATCAACTTTCAAATGGCCACGGGTTTTCATGACAAGCTTTTATAATCAACAAATGAAGAATGTTTTAAAAACCAAATTGACTAACGTAAAATGCCGGGAAATTGTTTTTCTGATGGCGGTGTTTTTATTGGTTGTTATCCCAAAAGGAGGTTTTAAATTTGCAGGAATCCCCATAACTTGGGGATATTTGTATTTAGGTTTTTTGTCGGTTTTAATTTTATTTATTATTGGCCTTAAAAGCCAGTTTAAAGTACCAAATAAAGCTTTTATTGCATACGTAGCAACTTTACCATTCGTAGCCTACTTCACGCTGCATTTGCTTATTAATGGGTATCAAGGCAGTTTAGGAAACCTAATTTCGTTTTATGTAAGTTTTGTTTTTTTGCCGTTGCTGTTTTATATCTTTTTGAGTTCATTTCTAAAAAAAATAAACACAGCTTACATGGCTAGCATCATTAGCCAAGCGGTTTTTATTGTGGCCTTGTACGGTATTTTTCTGTTTGTTTACAAGCAAGTTGTGGGACATTTTCTAGAAATTCCTTATATAACTGTCAATGCGGGCGATTTAGGCGAATTAGATTCTTCCAAATTCAATCAGCGTGGCTCCGTTAGTAAACTGATTTCAACGTATAATAACGGTAATATTTTTGGAGTTTGTACCTTGATGCTGTTCCCAATATTTTATGAGTTTACCAAATCAAAAATAAAAATTATCACGGTGGTTTTGGCGTTATTACTCACTTTATCACGTACAGTTTGGATTGGTTTGATTTTTTATTTTCTGTTTTTGTATCGTAACCAAGTCCTGAAATTAGTTAAAGTTTATTTGTTGGGTGGACTTTTGTTGCTGTTTTTGGGATCAATTATTATGACGCGTTACTTTCAGTACGGTTCGCTTGGAGGTTTTATTTTAGACTCGAATCTAGGCGGACGAATTTTGCAAATCAGAAAATCAAATGAAATCACTTTCTTTGGTAGCACGGTTTACAATGCTATTGAAGAAATCGTGTATTTATCTATTTTTAAACAGTTTGGCTTGGTAGGCTTAGCGTTGTTTTGCTTTTCTTTTTTTACGCCCGTTTACCTTTTTTTAAAAACCAAAAACAACAACTTCATTTATTTCATGGGTGTAATCACTTATTTATTTGTGTGTTTGAGTGACGGCTGCATTTTATTAATTCCCACCTTAGCTTTCTTTTATTTCATTTGTGTTATGACTTTTATTAGGGACAATAGCTCCCAACAGCAGGACATCGCATAAAAAATAACAGTAAATACCGTATTGACGAACCATAATATTCTCTGTTAAAAAAGCAAAGCAAAACAATAAAGTGATTGAAAAGTACAAGTAGTTTTGTTTTTGATAAGCCAATCGCAATTTGGTGAACAAAATCATAACAAAAGCCACAAAAAGTAAAATACCACCTTTTAAAAAGTAATCTAAATATTGATTGTGAGAGTTAATATTCTCTTTTGATAACTCCTGAAATCCATATTGATCATAACAAGTATTGAGCTGACTTTGTAGCGTATTCGGGTTTGTTCCTAATAGAAAAGAGTCGCTAATGGTCTGTAAACTGCAGTAATTAATGGTGTACCTAGAAGAACTAGTAAGCTTATTTTGTAATAAAAAAACAAGATCGTCCCAATACCTTTGCGAAAGCGCAACCACAACACAAAACGTGATAAAAAGTACCACCAACATTTTTTTAGAAAAAGCCAATTGATTACTTTTTATCGCATAAAAATAATACAACAAAACTCCCAAAAATAGTATCGAAAACAGCATCATTCGAGAATTTACAATAAGTAAACCTGCAACAAATACTAAGCACGAGAAACTATAAAACACGTTTTTGATAGTGGTTTTGGCAGTACTTCTAATCCAAATATTTACTAGAGTTAAAAACGCAACGCTCATCCATAAACTGAGATAAGTGCCATGAATTTGCAAATGATTCTCGATATTAAATCGGGCAAAATACCAATTAAAATTGTGATTGGGAATATCAATGAGGTAGAACACAATTGTATATAAACTGAGCAATCCTACGCTGCCGCAAAAACTGAGCAGTATACGTGTTTTATGATTTAAAAAGGTTTGCGATCTATATAAAGATCTACTGCACAACGGAATTGCAAATAACAATAAAGTGTTGGCCAGCAAACTTACGCTCTTAGAACTGAAATAAAAAAAATAAACTACTGACAATAAAATAGTTACAGTAATAAAAGGGAGGTTAAAACTGTTTATTTTGAAAGATATTTTCTTTATTTTGGTTAACAAAAGAACACTGCACCCAATCATTGTAATAGATTGAAAAGCCTCCCAAAAATACAAAACGGGTGAAATAGCCATTAGGTAAAGTAGGACTAGTAGTAAAAGATCATCTTTGAGCAGCGTTTTCATTTTACTATTTTTTTAAATGCATCTCGAATGCCATTTTGCAGCCAAAGAGGTAAATGTTCGCGGATAAACTGAATCAATTTTTTCTTCCATTTTAATCGAAATAAATCCCATGTACTAATGTTTAATTGTAGCGAATAAATTTCATCTTCTGCAATAAATCCTAATGAATTCCACTTTGTAGGATCGTTTTCATGCAAATTGGTAAAAGTGGTATAATTGCTGAGATCAATTTTTTTCCAAAATTCAAAAAAAGCCAAGTTATCTGAGTCGTCACGGTGAGACCAATTGGTAATTTTGGTATAAATTTCGTCTTCGTCACGGGCCCAAGATTGGTGCAATAAAATGAATTTTGTAATTATTTTATTTGAGTGCCTTGTAGCGCGCATGTATTTGTAATCAGGCCAATTGGTTGCCACTTCAATAGTGTCGAGCGAATCTTTCACGTACAAGAAACCACCTTCTACTTTTTTGAAAAGCGTGATCCATTGTACTTGAATTTCAACGGCTTGTTGCTCAGGATTATCTAAATAGTGTTTGTTTTGTTTTAAAAAATCAGTAAAACCTTTAAAGTCTTTGAAATATTCATCACTATCAATTTGAATGTGCCAGCCACCTTTTCCCATGGCTTCTGCCAATAAATTACGCTCTCTAGTATCGTTTTGAGCTGGCGTATTTTCAGGGATGTAAAAGGTATCCTCGTACAAAACAATTTTGTTCGAAACATCAAATTGGCGTACCCATTCAAAAAATTCTGGAGCAATGAATAACGGATTTCCGCTCCAAGTTTTGCGCTCTCTATCTATGGCGAGCACAATCAAATCAGCCTCTTGATAAACTAAAGGAATGGATTGGTACAAATACTTGAAATCATACGAAACTAAAAATCCAACCTTAATCATGTTTGAAAAAATTTAATGTGCTATTGGTACTGGTTTTAAAATTTAAGTACAGGCAAATAAAAAGCTCCGTCAAAAGTAAGGCTGCAATCATACCTTCAACATGAAAGCAATACGTAAGCGCAAAAGACAAAATCAAATTTAGCATCAAACCAATACCATAAGCACTAAAGTAAATATTTTTTTGCTCATGCAACACTACCGACATGTAAGCTGATTGATTTAGTGCGGCAATAAGTGGGAGCGGAGACAGTAGCATCAAGTACCAACTCGATTCCGCAATATTTTGACTACTCAAAAAAGGAACGATCCAATCAGCAAAAAACCAAATAATTAGCATTCCAATACTGTACAAAATCAAATACGATTTAAAAATATAACGCAAATAGCGATTCAATTGGTCTAAATTACGAGTTCCTATTTGTACTATTTTCGGGAAAACACCTTGAAATAAAACACCAATAGTATGTTTACAAAGCATGATTATTTTTTCGGCAACGCTATAAATACCAACGATTTTTGACTCAAAAAACAATCCTAAAATTAGTGTTCCGGAATTCAGTATAGAACAAATACTTAAGTTGGTCAAAAACATTTTAAAACCATCTTTTAATTCAGTAATAAGGGCTGAAATAGAAGTTTGGTGATATCGAAATTCACATTTAAAATACAAATAAAGTAGTGCTGCAATAAACTGTAAACTATCAAATAAGGCTAGAATAAAAAATACGAAAGCAATTGTTTTAAATTTGGGTAAAACCAACATTAACGTGACAATTGCGCTTATTTTGAAAACAGTATTTAAGATAAAATACACGTTAATTTTATTGAGTCCAATAAAAATCCAGTGGGTATTTTGTGATCTCGAAAACAATAAGGCAAATAACGATATGCACAAAAGTAAATTGTTTTGAATGTTATCGTAAAATTGTACGCAAACCAATAGCAGCAGCATTGATGGGATGAGCAATATTGCTTTGATGCTTATTACAGATGAGATGTAGGTGTTTAAAGCGAGCTTGTTAGTACCTAATTGACCAATTTTCACAGGTCCTAAAATACTCCAAGAGTAATCGTTGATTACTGCAATGTAGTTGATTAATGAAATACAAATTGCGATTAATCCGTAGGTCGTTATCCCAAAAACACTAATGTAAAAAGGAATAAGCAACACCGGAAAAAGAAAGTTGATAAAGTTGATGCCAAAACTTAAAAAGACATTTTTAATCACAATTGTGGGTATATAAAATAGAGGTTTCGTAAAACGAAAACCTCTATATTTTATTTCAATTAATTTTAGTAGGTGTTATTGTTGTGCATCATCTGCGCTACCTTGTGAAGTCCACGCACCTGATTTGTCTCCTCGCATAGTTACCTCACCTGTTTCAGTATCTAAGATAAATACACAAACTTCACCGCTATCTGTACGTTGAATTACTGACATTTGGTACCTGCCTTTTGCTTCTTTTTCTGTTTTTTCTTTAGATGGTTCTTGACAAGCAGCTAGTAATGCAATCATGGCAATACTAAAAACTATTTTCTTCATTTTTTTCTCATTTTAAAAATCAATTCAAATGTAATTTTTTTAAAGCACACTACAAAATTATTCGGGTGAGAGCCTATTTGATAGTAGGTTGTTAAATTGTAAAAAGCATTACGAAACTTTCGAAACGGTCTTGATGTTTGTGCAGTGATAATTCTTATAAATCCAATAAAAAGCTACCTTTGCCGGAATAGATTTTGATCTGAACAGAATACCGAAGGCCTATGAAAAAAATTGTTATGCGACTTGTAGATGCTCTTGCCTATGTTTGTAGCTTTCTAATGTCGTATTCGGTCATGAAATATAGCAAGTATTTCAAGAACAGAATCTACGCTTTCATGGTCAAAAGGAACTTTAAAAACTGTGGTTCCAATTTTTACCTTGAAGCACCTATTTACCTACACAATGCGCAAAACATTTCCATTGGTGACGATTTTTACTGTTTTGAACGTTTGCGACTAGAATGTTTTGAGCGCCACAATGGCTATTCTTTTCAACCCAAAATCACCATTGGACACAATGTTAGCATTAACTACGATTGTCATATCGCTTGCATTAACTCGATAACAATTGGTAGCAATGTGCTTTTGGCTAGCAGGGTTTTTATCACCGATCATTTTCATGGTTCGGTTGATGCAGTTGCATTGCAAACACCACCAAACAAACGTCCTCTTATCAGTAAAGGTCCTGTAGTTATTGAGGATAATGTTTGGATAGGCGAGGGCGTAAGCATTATGCCAAATGTTACTATTGGTAAAAACTCTATCGTGGGTGCCAATGCTGTTGTTACCAAAAGTTTTCCAGCTAATTCAGTACTTGCGGGTATTCCTGCAGCTTGTATAAAAAGTATATCATAAATGCATAACACTACTTTAAAAAGCGGTTACAGTATTGCTATTCCGGCCTACGGACGACCTGTAGAATATGAGGCGCTTTTGCAATCTATTTTAGAAATGGATTTGTTGCCAAATGAAGTAATAGTTGCCGAAGATTGCTCCAAAGAACGCAATCAAATTAGGCAAATAAGCGAGCGTTTTCAAATTCTTTTTAGTTCAAAAAAAGTGCTTTTAGAGTATCATGAAAACGAGCAAAATTTAGGTTACGACGCCAACATTCGAAAATTGATTGGTTTATCTCAGTTCAAATGGGTTATCTTAATTGGCAACGACGATTTATTCTTGAAAGACGGTTTAACACACATTGCCGACTTTTGCGAAAGGTATCCTGAAATGGCTATGGTTTCACGACCATTTATTCGTTTTGAAACCGGTTTGCATGAACCTATTGGCGTTTCGCGTATTTTGCCTACAGAAAAGTGTATCAAACAAGGAGATGATCCCAAGTTAATTTTTAGGTCTTGCGGCTTTGTTGGCGGACTAGTTATCAATACCGCGTGGGCAAATGAAATAGCTACAACGCAGTACGACGGCACTTTATACTATCAAATTTATCTCGCAGCTCATGCCTTTTGTACACAAGGAATTGGTTATTTGGCAAAGCCTTCGGTTGGTGGGCGTGCAGGCAATCCGCCTTTGTTTGGAGAATCAGCCAAGGACGGAGCACATCATATTCCCGGAGCTTATTCGGCGAAAGCCAGAGCCAAAATGTGGCGAGGTGTATTGCAAATTGCTAAAGACGTGGGAGCGAAATACAATTGCAATTTAGTAGATGCTTTGCGACAAGAGTTAATGGTTAGGCAAGCATTTCATATTTTTGAAATGAACGTGGGAGCAAGCAATGCTACTTTGAAAGAATTACGATCAGAATTGACCAAATTGGATTTGTTTAGTCATTGGCTGCCGAAATCATTATTTTACCTTAATTTTATTTTTGGCAAATACGCCTATTATTTTTATTACCTAATTCGAAAAGTAGCACAATAAGCCCGAATGAAAAAAGCATTAATTAACGATTGGTATTATGTAAATGGTGGTGCCGAAAAAGTAATTCATTCACTCAATGCGATTTGGGATGATTTTGACCACTTTGCCTTAATCGATTTTTTGAATCAGTCTGATCGAGATTTTATTTTAAATGGTAAAAGTGCTGCTACTACTTTTGTTCAAAAATTACCTACTGCAAAATCAAATCATCGTAAATTTTTGCAATTGTTTCCTAGTGCCATGTCTCAATTTGATTTAAGCGAGTACGATTTGGTTTTTAGTTCTTCTTCGTCAATTGCCAAAGGAGTGCGCACCAAGCCGGAGCAATTGCATATTTGCTACTGTCATTCGCCTATGCGTTATGCTTGGGATTTGCAAGCGCAATATTTGCAAGATGCAGGCTTACACAAAGGTTTAAAAGGCAAATATGCGCAATATGTCTTGCGTAAAATGAGACAATGGGATTTACAAAATAGCCCTCAGGTTTCGCATTTTATTGCTAATTCAAAGTATGTTGCACAACGCATTAAAAGTATTTACCAGCGTGAAGCAACTGTGATTTATCCGCCGGTAAACACCTCTTTTTTTACACTTCAAGAAACGAAAAAGGAATATTTTTTTACAGCTTCCAGAATGGTTTCTTATAAAAAAATCCAACTTATTGTCGAGGCTTTTAACGCAATGCCTCATCATCAATTGATAGTGGCAGGAACGGGACCAGAGTTGGATGCAATTCAAAAAATAGCCAAATCGAATATTCAACTTGTGGGTTTTGTAGATCAAGAACAACTTAAGCATTATTTACAAAATGCAAGAGCCTTTGTTTTTGCAGCTGAAGAAGATTTTGGAATTGTCCCTGTCGAGGCTCAAGCTTGCGGCACACCTATAATTGCTTTTGGTAAAGGTGGCGTTCTTGAAACTGTGATTCCAGAGCAAACGGGTTTGTTTTTTCAGGAGCAAACTGCTTCATCCATACAAGCTACGGTCAACCTATTTGAAACCAAAAAATTCGATGCCCAAACCATTCGGAAGCATGCTGAAAAGTTCTCAAAAGAACGTTTTGAAATGGAGATAAAAAATTTTGTAACTGAAAAATACGCACTACATCAAAAGCAGTTTGTTATTTAAAAAAGCAAACCCAATAATTATAGCTATTTTTGTTTCCAATAAACTACGAGTAACCATATAATATGAAAAGAATTTTAATCACCGGAGCCGCAGGATTTTTAGGATCACATCTTTGTGACCGTTTTATCAAAGAAGGATATTTTGTAATCGGGATGGACAATCTCATTACCGGAGATTTAAAAAATATTGAGCATCTTTTTAAACTGGAACAGTTTGAATTTTACCACCACGACATCACCAAGTTTGTGCACATTCCTGGAGATTTAGACTATATTTTACACTTTGCATCGCCTGCAAGTCCTATTGATTATTTAAAAATTCCAATTCAAACCTTAAAAGTTGGATCCTTGGGAACTCATAATTTGTTGGGTCTTGCTCGAGTTAAAAAAGCCAGAATCCTCATTGCATCCACTTCTGAAGTATATGGAGATCCTTTGGTGCACCCACAAACCGAGGAATATTATGGCAACGTAAACACTATTGGCCCACGCGGCGTGTATGACGAAGCCAAACGTTTTCAAGAATCAATCACCATGGCGTACCACACTTTTCATGGTGTAGAAACTAGAATTGTTCGAATTTTCAATACCTACGGACCAAGAATGAGGCTCAATGACGGTCGTGTTATTCCTGCTTTTATTGGTCAAGCTATTCGTGGCGAGGACCTAACTATTTTTGGCGATGGCATGCAAACCCGTTCTTTTTGCTATGTTGACGATCAAGTAGAAGGTATTTTTAGACTGTTACATTCGGATTATGTTTTGCCCGTAAATATTGGAAACCCAGACGAAATCACCATTAAAGATTTTGCCGAAGAAATCATAAAACTCACAGGTACCAATCAAAAAGTGGTGTACCATCCGTTACCTATAAATGATCCTTTACAGCGACAACCGGATATTACTAAAGCTAAAGAATTGTTAGGTTGGGAAGCAAAAGTAGGCCGTGCCGAAGGAATGAAAATTACCTATGAGTATTTTAAATCCTTATCACCAGAGGAACTTTCTAGAGAGGAACACAAAGATTTTTCGAAATATATATTTTAAATCGAACTTTTTGTTTGATGGTAAAAGCTAGCCAAGCAATAAACTTGTGTTATCAAAACCCTAGTTTAAGAGGAGGTTAAATTATACAGAAGTTTCAATCAATCAGCTTAAATTATTCTCCAGAAAAGTTATTTTAGCCCAACTTAATAAATGGCAAGTGCGTATTGCGCACTATTTTTAATTCGAACCAAAAGTGAAAACCAAAACAGGAAGATATTCGGGCTACATTCGTCCTTTTTCTTTTATAGTTGATATGAGCATTCTCAATATAGGTGCAATTTATCTGACTGATTTTCCTATGCATTCAATTTTGTATCCGCTCAGTATTAGTTTGAGTTGGTTTATTATTGCTGCTAGTTTGGGTTTTTACGAAGTGTACCGTTATACCAAAATAATTACCATCCTAAATTGCGCTTTAAAGCAAGTAATTTTATTTGGGCTTTTCTGTATGGCATTAGCTTTTTTCCATTCTGATAGCTCGAGTTTTTATAAAATAGTCTCGTACACAAGTATAACATTTGCCCTAATCATGACGGTGAAATTGTGTATTTACTACTTTCTTAAAAAATTCAGAGTGCTTTACGGAGGGAATTTCCGAAAAGTAATATTGGTAGGAAATGCCAAAAGCGTGTCTCCGTTGCAACATTTTTTTACTGAAAATCCAGATTACGGCTATCAATTAGAACATGTTTTTGATCTAGAAAAAGAGAAATCACAACAATTACAAAAAAGTTGTGCCTATGTACTAGAAAATAAAATTGATGAGATTTATTGCGCTATGGGCGAATTGAGTCAAAAACAAATTAATGATTTAGTGTATTTTGCAGATAATAATTTAAAAACACTCAAGTTTATTCCAAGCGAAAAACAAATTCTGTCTCGTAATTTCACTTTTGAATATTACGATTACATTCCGGTGATTTCCTTGCGGAATATTTTGTTAGATGATACACTCAATAAATTTATAAAACGCATTTTTGATATTGTATTTTCATTACTGGTAATTGTTGGCGTTTTATCTTGGCTCAGCGTTATACTGGCCATCATAATCAAATGGGAATCCAAAGGACCGTTATTTTTTATCCAAAAGAGAAACGGATTGAATTATAAAGAATTCATTTGCTACAAGTTCAGATCGATGGAAATTAATGATGAAGCACACATTCATCAAGTACGAAAAAACGATGCAAGAGTGACAAAAATAGGTCGTTTTATGCGCAAAACAAGTATTGATGAACTGCCTCAATTTTTTAATGTATTACTAGGAGACATGTCGGTTGTAGGTCCTAGGCCCCACATGGTAAGTCATACCGAAATGTATGCACTAAAAATAGATAAGTTTATGGTGCGTCATTTTGTTAAACCAGGAATTACCGGTCTGGCGCAAACCAAAGGGTATCGTGGCGAGGTCGAAACAGACGAAGACATCATCAACCGTGTGAAATACGATATTTTTTACATGGAAAATTGGTCTATTTTATTGGATATAAAAATCATATTCGACACTATTTACAACACCTTACGGGGCGATACAAAAGCGTACTAACATGCAAAACGAATTGGTATCGATACTCACTCCTTCTTTTAATTCTGCTCCATTCATAGCAGCAACAATCGCATCGGTACAAACCCAAACCCACACCAATTGGGAGTTAATCATTATTGACGATGCCTCTTCCGATGAAACGGTTGCTATTGTAAAAGCTTTGGCACAATATGATAGTCGCATTCATTGTATTGCATTGCCAAAAAATCAAGGAACAGGTGTAGCTAGAAATACAGGATTGCAAGTAGCTAAAGGAAGATATATTGCTTTTTTAGATGCTGATGATTTGTGGAAACCGAATAAGTTGGCTACCCAAATCGCGTTCATGAAAAAGCAACAATTGGCCGTCACTTACTCTTTTTATGATTGTATCGATGAGGTTGGACTGCCCCTGAACAAAACCATTACCGCACCGCTTGTATTGCGATACCAGCACTTGTTTTTTTGCAATTTTGTTGGCAATCTCACAGGCATTTATGATAGAAATATTTTAGGCACTGTACCTATCCCTACTGCCCGAAAACGGCAAGATTGGATGCATTGGCTGTCTATTTTACAAAAAACAAAAACAGCTCACGTAGTTCCTGAAAGTTTGGCTTACTATCGCGTTAGAAACAACTCGATCTCAGCATCAAAACTAGAGTTGATCAAACACAATTTTGCAGTTTATACTCAATTTCATGGTTACAATTTTATAAAAGCAAGTTTTTGTATGATAGGTTTTTTGGTAGTGCAACTTTTGATTAAACCAAGATTTAAAAAATAACTACAACAACGAACTAAATTGTTTTAATTTACCTCTTTGGCTACGTTTTAAAGTTTCTTTACGGGTAAAAGCAAAATGTAAGTTGGGTTCTAAATACAAGCCAATAGCGGTTTCAATTTTTTGTATTTGTTCAGAAATTAATGCTGTGGTGCTCACATATTCAATCTCAAACTGATTCAAAGCAGTCTGTTTGATGATGAATTCTTTCACATTGCCATCATCTTCAATAATACTTTTGGTCACGTAATAAAAAGTCAAGCCAGCTGCTTTTTTTCCGCTAGGCAAAACAGCCACGTCATTTGTACGACCTATTAGTTCTTTTAAAATAGGTTTTTGGAGTGTACTTTTTTCATCAAGCGTTCCAATATCGCCAATATCATAACGAATAAAAGGATGCGCTTTATTAAACAAAGAGGTAATTACAATGCGCCCGGCAGTGCCATTGGGAACTACTTGGTTTTGATCATCCAGAATTTCAACAAACAGTGTTTCGGCATTTACTTGCCACTCGTTTTCAATGTTCTGAAAGGCAATTAAATCCAGTTCTGAGGCGCCGTATTCATTCACAATCGGAATTCCGAATTGATTCTCTAGCAACATTTTATCTGAAGCAAAAAGCATTTCGGAGGTGACAATGCACACTTTTAAACTCGGACAAATGTTCTTTAAAACGATGTTTTGCTGTTGCAAATATTTAGCAAAAACCACAATTGCGCTGGTGTAACCGTTGATGTAATCGAATTTTTTAGTCCGAAAATGTTGTACATAATTAGCCAAAACTGCATCCGATAAATCAAAAATCGGGAAACGGTACCGCTTGCCCAACCAATCTTTAAAACGTTCCTTTTTGTAGCCAACAAAATCAAGTGGAATACCATAAAAACGGGCTTGATAGGAAGAGTTAAAATCAATTCCGTACCAACCAAATCGGTATTTATTGGATGCCCAAGTCATGGCGTGCGACCATTTATCTTTGGCAAATACAAATGGAGTACCGCTAGATCCCGAGGTTTTATTGGTATATAAAGTTTTTGACTTGTAAGGTAAAGACAATCGATCTTGCAAGGTCGTTTGTAAATTAGCTTTGGTCAAAACAGGTAAGTCTTGCCAATTTATGGATGAATTTTGTCCTGCCAAATCGGCGTAAAAAGGATTGTTTTTCAAGTGATAAGCAACTATTTCCTGTTTTTTTTGCGCCAAAAAACTTTGGTGTTCCTCTGCTGACATTGCATTGATAGAACGCAACTCAGCACAAGCTTTCTTGATTGGAAAGCCATTGATTTGAAGCGATAAATCAAATAATGGAAGCATAGAGCGGTAGCAATTTTTTCAAAAATAATATTAAGTAGCAACTTAAGCGTGGTAAAAAGGAAGTTTTTAGTAATTAATTATTTTTTGAGTGCAAAAGCAATTATTTTTGTGCCACAACTAAAAACAATACACATGACTATTTTACTTTTGGGTTCTGGCGGTAGAGAACATGCTTTTGCATGGAAAATGCTTCAGAGTCCGCTTTGCGAAAAACTTTTTGTAGCCCCAGGAAATGCAGGTACCGCTGCCATTGCAACCAATGTAGCTATTAGCCCAACTGACTTTGATGCACTTAAACTTTTTGTGCTAGAAAATCAAGTAAACATGGTTGTGGTTGGTCCAGAAGATCCTTTGGTAAAAGGTATTTTTGATTATTTCCAAAAAGATCCACAATTGAGTTCGATTCCGGTTATAGGGCCATCTCAACTAGGAGCGCAATTAGAAGGTAGTAAAGAATTTGCAAAGGAATTTTTAATGCGACATGCCATTCCTACTGCTGCTTATGATAGTTTTACAGCCGAAACAGTAGAGAACGGTTGTGCTTTTTTAGAAACTTTACAACCTCCGTACGTTTTAAAAGCAGATGGTTTGGCAGCCGGAAAAGGGGTGTTAATTATCCAAGATTTAGACGAAGCCAAACAAGAATTACGAAACATGCTTGTTCACCAAAAATTTGGTGCAGCGAGTGCCAAAGTGGTTATCGAAGAATTTCTCGATGGTATTGAGCTAAGCTGTTTTGTTTTGACTGACGGAAAAAGCTATAAGATTTTGCCAACGGCCAAAGATTACAAACGTATTGGCGAAGGTGATACCGGTTTGAATACAGGCGGTATGGGAGCTGTTTCTCCTGTGCCTTATGTAGATGCTGTTTTGATGGAAAAAATAGAGACACGCATTGTAAAACCTACAATTGATGGGTTTCAAAAAGATGGAATTCCGTACAAAGGATTTGTTTTTATCGGACTCATCAATGTAAACAACGAACCTATCGTAATAGAATACAATGTGCGTATGGGTGATCCTGAAACCGAAGTAGTTATTCCAAGATTAAAAACTGATTTAGTCGAGCTGTTTTTGGCTGTGGCCGATCAACGTTTGAACGAAATAGAGCTTGAGATTGATTCTCGTAGTGCGGCTACCGTAATGGTAGTTTCAGGAGGTTACCCTAAAGATTTTGAGAAAGGAAAAGTAATTTCTGGACTTGAAAACGTAACTGATTCTATCGTTTTTCATGCAGGAACAAAATTAGAACAAGACCAAGTGGTGGTAACTAACGGCGGACGAGTTTTGGCCATTACATCGTATGGAACTGATTTTGAGTCGGCCACAAAAAAATCCTATCAAAACATAGATAAACTTCATTTTGATAAGATGTATTTCAGAAAAGATATTGGCAACGACCTAAAGTAATATCCTTAAAAAAGTAAAACCTCCATCAGGAGGTTTTATTTTTTTATTTTAAGAACGAATGTGCTGTGGTATCTTGATTTTCAGTACCTGCATCGTCAAAAATACGTAATTGCTTAATCCAGTAAACGATTGCTGCTGCACAAATAATCATAAAAATCCAGTTGATTGTGTTAGCTGCAAACCAAGAAGTAAGCTCTAATGAACGTAAAAAATCTAGTGGAGCAAATAAAATATCTACGAATAAATATTGTATGCCTTCAAAAAATGCCTTCATAATATGTCAAATTAATTTTTAAACTAAATCATTCAGTAATTCAGACTGCTAACGCTTCAAAAGAAAGATTCTTTCTTAGCAAGTACAGTTACTTTTTAAACAAGTCTTATATTTACCACCACAAAAGTATAAAATATCCGTATGATAACAAGTGTTTTTAGAAAATCTACACCGTTAAATTTTGCATTAGTGGTACTATTGATGCTGGTTTTCTTTTCGTTGTACCATTTGCAAGCACATCCTGCTGCCATAGCGGTTCTTGAATGGTTAAAAATGGGTGCTTTATTTTTAGTCTTGATTGGTTCTATTTTCTTAACTGATTTTATAGCTAAGCGCAACGGATTGAGTAAAGACAGTACTTACACTGTATTTTTTTACTTTTTGTTTCTGCTGTTTTTTCCAGATGTGCTGAATAATACGAACCTGATTGTCTCTAATTTTTTTCTGCTTTTGGCCCTTCGCCGATTGATTTCATTACAATCGCTTAAGGCATCTAAAGAAAAAATATTTGATGCCTCGTTGTGGATTTTCATCGCAGCCTTGTTTCATTTCTGGAACATTTTGTACATCGTACTGGTTTTCATATCAATTTTATTTCACGTAGCCCGTGATTACAGAAACTGGATTTTACCATTTATCGCTTTTGTAGTGTCGGTAATTTTGTTTTTACTCTTTGGAACAGTATTCAATTTAGACCTTGTAAACTATCTTATCAACAGCGTTCAAGTTGACTTTGCCTTAGATTATTTTACTAATAATTATCAAAACGGAGCTTTGTCGCTTTACGCTACGGTGGTATTGTTTTTTGTGGTATCCATGTTGGCTACTTTATCTAACAGACCGCAGCTGTTGCACACATCGTATAAAAAAATTGTTGCTGCGCTTTTTATTGGTATTTTGGTGTATGTGTTATCAGCCAATAAAAGCAACGATATTCTCATTTTTACCATGGCACCTTTAGCCATTATGGCCAGCAGTCATATCGAAATTCCGCAGGAAAAACTCAAACAAGAGCTCGTATTTGGTGTATTAATTTTGTGTAGTTTGTTTGCTTTTTTCTCGCAATTATAGTTTTTTTCCATACGCCAAGTCGCCAGCATCGCCTAAACCAGGAACGATATAACTTTGTTCGTTCAATTTTTCATCTAAGGCCGCAACCCATAAATGGCAATGATCTGGCAAATGTTGTTCTAGGTACGCAATACCTTCGGGAGCGGCAATTACAACTGCAATATGAATTTCTTTGGGCGCACTATTTTCCATTAGTTTATTAAAAACAGCCACGAGTGATTGTCCTGTCGCCAACATCGGATCTACAAGAATTAAATTTTTTCCGTTTAAATCAGAAATAGCTTGGTATTGCACCAAAATTTCAAAATTTTCATCGTTATTGGGGTGGTTTCGGTAAGCCGATATAAAACCATTTTCGGCATCATCAAAATAATTCAAAAATCCTAAATGCAAAGGCAATCCTGCCCGCAGCACAGAACACAATACCAATTGATCAGCTATCGCAGTCGTGGTTTTTGTACCAAGTGGTGTTGGTATTGCTACGGTTTTGTACGTCATATTTTTACTCAACTCATACGCCATAATTTCGCCAATGCGTTCAATATTTCTGCGAAAACGCATGCTATCGTTCTGCACGGTAACATTTCGAATTTGCGCTAAAAAGTGATTCAATACGCTGTTTCCTTCTGATAGATAATGAATTTGCATGACGATTTTAAGGTATTTAAACTTGTGATTATTTTTTGACGGGATAAAAGTATAAAAAGTATCTTTGCTTTTTAATATATAAAGATATGTTTTCAAAATTAGCGTACTCCGTATTCGAGCAAAGCATCATCGATTATCATAAGTTTGATAATGTTGATCAGCCTATAAACAATCCTTATCCAAAGGATAAATTTGAACATTTGTTGTACCACAAAAACTGGATTGATACTATTCAATGGCATTTTGAGGATATTATTCGTGATCCAAACATTGATCCAGTAGCGGCTTTAACTTTGAAAAGAAGAATTGATGCTTCTAATCAAGAACGTACCGATATGGTTGAGTATACAGATAGTTACTTTTTGCAAAAATATAGCCATGTTGTAGTAAAAGAAAATGCCAAAATCAACTCCGAAAGTCCTGCTTGGGCCTTTGACCGATTGTCTATTTTAGCATTAAAAATCTACCACATGCAAGAAGAGGCTACCCGTGCAGAAGCATCGCAAGATCACCGCGACAAATGCCAAGCTAAATTGAATGTATTGTTAGAGCAGCGCACTGATTTGTCAACTGCAATTGATGATTTACTGACAGATATTGAAAACGGTGACAAATTCATGAAAGTGTACAAGCAAATGAAAATGTACAACGATGATGAATTGAATCCTGTTTTGTACCAAAATAAAAAATAATTTACGAAGCTATTCCAGCTTTCCATTACAATTCCTCACCCAAGCAGCGCCGTTTTTATGGGTTTAAAAAGAGCTTCCGTTGGTCGCTTTTTTAAACCCAAAAACGTTGCCGCTTGAGTTCCGGGATTTTCATTTCAATCTGGGCTAGAAAGCACAATAAAACACACTAATTGTCAATTACCGCTAAACATATCGCTGTAATGCGCCTCTCCGCAATGGGAGATGTCGCCATGACGGTTCCTGTTGTAAGAGCACTAGTAAACCAAGATCCACAACTTAAGATTACGGTTATTTCCAGACCTTTTTTTAAACCTTTTTTCGAGGGAATTCCAAACCTTACTTTTTTTGCTTTTGACGAAAAAGAACGCCACAAAGGATTTCTTGGATTGTTGCGTTTGTTCCAAGATTTGAAAGGTTTACAAATTGATGCTTTTGCTGATTTACACAACGTTTTACGCTCTAAAATTGTCCGAAATCTTTTTGCACTCAGCGGTAAAAAAGTAGCTGCGGTTGATAAAGGCCGACAAGGCAAAAAAGAACTCACTCGTGCCGAAAACAAAGTATTTCAGCAATTACCAACCATGTTTGAAAGACATGTAAAAGTATTTGAACAACTTGGTTTTACAGTTGATTTATCTCAACCTGAGTTTCCTAAAAAAGCAGTTTTGACTCCTGAAATTGCAGCATTAATTGGAACAAATTACAAGAAATTAATCGGAATTGCTCCTTTTGCACAATACACTTCAAAAGTATATCCACTCGATTTAATGCAACAAGTAATTGATCAATTGGCATTAGATACAACCCAAACCATTTTACTTTTTGGTGGCGGAGCGCAGGAAATTCAACAATTAAATGCCTTAGCGGCACAGCATAAAAATGTGGTGGTAGTAGCAGGAAAAATCAAATTTCAGCAAGAATTACAACTGATTAGTAATCTAGATGTAATGCTTTCTATGGATTCTGGCAATGCACATATTGCAGCCATGCTGGGCGTAAAAGTGATCACACTTTGGGGTGCAACGCATCCATATGCTGGATTCTTACCATTCAATCAACCATTTGAAAACGCACTAACCGCTGACAGAAAACAATTTCCTATGTTACCAACTTCGGTTTACGGCAATAAAAATGTGCCAGGTTACGAAGATGCCATGCGAACAATTACTCCTGAAACGGTTGTTGCCAAAATTCAAAAAGTACTTTAAAATTTTACCTAAGCTTTTTGCATTTTTTTTATCACTTACGATTCCGAATAAATAGCGTCCTCGCGTAAGAAAAACTTTAACACATTTATAACAATTCGTAAAGATTACGTAGTACGAATAATACTATTTTTGGTCCGTCTGCGTTGTAAGTAACGAAACTAAAATTTTAGAATTAGCAGTTAAGTGCTAGAATACTAGTTTTTATTTGTTTCAAAATGCATTAACCAAAAACCAACTAGTATTTATGTCAAACTTTAGGGTAACTCTTGCCATTTTATTTTTTGTAACCTTTACAGCTTTTGCCCAAAAAAGCAAAGTATCAGGAACATTAACCGCCGGAAGCGAAAAAACACCTATTTACAATTCGGTAATCGCATTATTAACGCCGGTCGATTCAGTGCTTTATCAATTTACACGTTCTGATAAAGACGGTAAATTTTTATTGAATAATGTAAAACCAGGCAGCTATATCTTGATGACTTCTCACAGTCAATATGCCGATTACTTGGATGATATTACCTTAACCGACACAGACCGAAACTTGGGCAACATCAACTTAATGAGTAAAATGGAATTGCTCCGAGAAGTGGTCATTAAAACCGGTTCTATTAAAATAAAAGGCGATACAACCAGTTACCGTGCTAGCGATTTTCAGGTAGATGCTAATGCTAACGTAGAGGAACTTTTAAAGAAACTACCCGGAATTCAAGTGGATAAAAACGGAACAATCAAAGCCATGGGCGAAACGGTTGAAAAAGTTTTGGTTGATGGCGAAGAATTTTTTGGTGATGATCCCGGTATGGCGGTAAAAAACTTACGTGCCGATGCTATTAAAGAGGTACAAGTTTTTAATAAAAAAAGCGATCAAGCCGAGTTTACAGGAATTGACGACGGCGAGACCAAAAAAACCATCAATCTCAAGTTGAAAGAAGACAAAAAGAAAGGCTATTTTGGTAAAATTGACGGAGCAAATGAACCCACGGCCGATAATGATTCACGTTACAACAGTAATATTTTGGTGAGTAGTTTTAAAGGAAAAAGAAAACTATCCGCTTTTTTATTAAATGGTAATACAGGTCAAGATGGTTTAAGTTGGGAGGACAGTGATAAATTTGGCGGTGGTGACGGTAATGTAAGTATGAACATGGATGATGATGGTAATGTGAGCTATGAGTGGACCGGTGGTGAAAATGATGACGAACCATATGTAGATACTCAAAATGGATTTATCAAAAATACAAATGCGGGTTTGCAATACAATAACAAATGGAACGACAAACACAGTTTAAATTTGTCTCCTAAATACAACCGACAAAGTTATCAAAACAACAGTAGCCGAAATACTCAAACCCAAGTAGGCGACACGCAACTCAATCAAAACAGCTCAACGGTAAGTAATGTAAACAGAGATAATTTTAAAGCAAACATAGTTTATGATGTTAAAATTGACTCTATTAATACTTTAAAGGTTACGGCAAAAACTAATTTTTATACTACCGAAAGTGACGAATTTACTAACGGAGATACTAGAGGAAACGATGGTTTACTGCGCAACAGACAAGAGCGTATGTTTACCACAAATTCGGATAAGCAAGCCCTTTCTGCAAGTGTTTTATTCAAACATAAATTTGCAAAACCGCGCAGAACTTTGTCTGTAAATAGCAGCTGGAACACATTAAACAGCAACTCTAATAATTTCTTGAAATCAACTAACGAAAGCTACGAAGGCGGAGCTTTGGCTTTCAGTAATGAAGTAGATCAAAATAAAGTAGGCGAGAAAAATACACAAAATGTGAGTGTAAACACGACTTATACAGAACCTTTGGGTAAAAAGATGGCATTGCAATTGTCTTATCAAATTACGAATAATAGCGGCAATAGTAATTTTATCACCTACGATTTCTCGGACTTGAGCGGACGTTATGATGTAGTTGTTGATTCGTTATCCAATCAATTTGAGCAAAACATTACAACACACAAACCTTTAATTAAGTTGAGTTACAATGCAAAAAAGATCACTTACAGTTTTGGTAGTGGTTTTGGTTTTACTTTTTTTGATTTACAAGATTTATCACAAAACAAAGAGTATAATCGTAGTTTTACTAACTTTTTCCCGTCGGCAAACTTTTCATATAAATACAAAAGCAATAGTAACCTGCGTTTTAGCTATCAAGGAGCTACAAGACAACCTACTATTGATCAGTTGCAACCGCTTCGAAATAACCAAGATTTTTTCAACCAAGTTGTGGGTAACCCAGATTTGAAACAATCATTTACGAACAGTTTTAATGTTACACACAGCACCTATAGCATTTTAACCGAAACCAATTTTTTTCAGAGTGTATCTTTTAGAACAACTGCAAACTTGATTTCTTTTAACAGAGATATCGATCCAGAAAGTGCAAAAACAGTAACGACACCTATAAATACCAATGGAAATTTTTCGGCAAACGTTTATATGGGTTATGGTTTTAAATTAAAAAAATTAAACCTATTTGTTAATTTGAATCCGTCTCTTAATTATAACAGGTCTGTAAATAGCATCAACAAACAAATTAATAATTCGGATAATTTGAACTCTAGTTTTGGTCTCTATATTAACAAATCGAAAGAAAAAAAATACGATTTAACTTTGAGCAACACCTTCTCAAACAGTCGTAATAGTACTTCGCAAAACAATCAAGTTAGGTCTTTTAATACCAATGAACTAGGTTTTAGAGCAGGCGTTTATTTAACAGAAAAATGGAAAATTGAATCAGATTACAATTGGTACTCCCGTCAAAAAACACTTGAATTTCAAAACCAACTTTCTAACCAACTTTGGAACGCAAGGTTACAACGCACCTTTAAGAAAGAAGAGTTTACAGCTTATTTTTTAGTGAGAGATATTTTGAATCAAAACCTGGGAATTAATCGATTTATCTATGAAAATACGATTGGTGAGGAGCGTAACGACAGATTGAAACGATATGCCATGATTGGGTTTACATGGAATTTTAAAAATAAAAACGTAGAAGAAAAAAAATAGAATAAGAGAAAGCAATTTTCTTTAAATCATAAAAAAATACAACACTATGAAAACCTATTATGTATACCTAATGCTACTTGTATTTACTAGCAGTTGTTTTGCTCAGCAGTTTGTAGATAAGGCGGTTATTGAATATGAAGTAAGCACCAACCTTAAAAAAACAATGAGTAATGACAGTTGGAATGAGCAAATGAAAGAGAGCATATCTGATCTTAAAATTTCTTACTACAATTACACTTTCGAAAACAATAAAAGCTTGTTTAAATTTGACCGATGGAGTCCAAAAACTAAAATTCCGAATTACGAAAAAGAGGCAGACGAGGAGAATATTTGGTTTTTTGATTTTGCGAATCGCAAGATGAACGTTCAAAAACAAATTGTAGGAACCAATTTTGTAATAACAGATAGCATTCCAAAAATTGAATGGAAAATTACAAATGAACATCGTGAAATTGCGGGTTACAATTGTAGAAAAGCTGTCGGCAAAATTTTTGACGAAGTATATGTTTTTGCTTTTTACACCGATGATATCACCATTTCAGGAGGTCCGTGCACTATAAATGGATTGCCAGGAATGATTTTGGGTTTATCAATACCGCGTTTGTACACCTCGTATATTGCAACCAAAGTAGATTTAAAAATAAAAGACCCAAGTATCATTCAACCCATAACAGCAAAAAAAATGTATGATTTGAATGGTCTTAAAACTTTGATTGAGGAAAAAACAAAAGATTGGTACAGCTATGGCGAAGATAAAGAGGAGAATAAGCGCCAGAAAAGCATGTTTTTATGGAATGCCTTTTTGTAAATAATTGGACCAGAACAGATAAAAAAGATTCCAAATCCCAGCTTTAAAAGTTGGTATTTGGAATTTTTAATATTGGATGATTACTTTTTAAACATCATCATAATCTACATAAATAGTGTCTGATGTAGGATGCGCTTGACAGGTAAGTATCAAACCATCGGCAATTTCTTTATCCGTAAGGATAGAATTCTTAGACATCTCAGCAGTTCCAGAGGTTACACGAGCCAGACAGCTGCTGCAAATTCCGCCTTGGCAAGAATATGGAGCATCAATTCCTTGTTTTAAAGCGGCATCTAGAACGGTTTGCTTTTGCGACATTTCAAAAGTAGTCTCTTCGTCATCTACCAAAACGGTAATTTTTGAATGACCGCCCAATGATTTCTGAATCTCATTTACTTGACTTGAAGTAGCAAACAATTCAAATTTAATATTTGATTCTTTTACATTGTGTTCTTTTAAAACCCCAGAAACGGTATTGATCATTTCCTCAGGTCCGCACAAGTAAAATTTAGAAAACTCAAGTTCTTTATGTTTTGTATTTAAAACAAAATTCACGCTTGATTTTTCGATACGACCAAACAAAGCATTTTCAACTTTAGCTTGACTGTACACATAATGCACAAACAAACGACCTACATATTGCAATTGCAAATCGTGCAATTCTTGGTGAAAAATTGTGTCTTCAGGTGATTTGTTACCATAAACCAGAACAAAAGTGCTGTTAGCTTCGTTGTGTAAAACCGATTTTAAGATCGACATTACAGGAGTAATTCCACTTCCTGCCGCAAAAGCAGCGTAGTTGCGTTGGCGATCAGCCTGAGGTTCAAATGTAAATTTTCCTTCCGGAGTACCTACTTCGAGAACGTCACCCGCTTGGAGTTTGGTGTTGGCAAATTGCGAGAACAAACCATTAGGAACGGCTTTAACAGCAATTCGAAGTTCATCACTTTCAGGCGAAGAACAAATAGAGTAGGCTCTGCGAATTTCTTGACCGTCAAGGGTTAGTTTTAAGTTCAAATATTGACCAGCAATAAAAGCATAATTGGCTTTTAATTCTTGTGGTACGTTAAAAAGTATGGAAACTGCATCTTTAGTTTCGCGTTTTACTTCTTTTATAATAAGTTTTAAAAAAGACGACATGTGATAATTTTTTTTACAAAGATACTAAAGTCAATAGGTAAGTTAAATTAAAGTAATTGAAAATTTACATACCTAGAAATGTTATGTATAAGAATCTTATGTATATTTGTTTTTCCAAAAGAAAAAGAAAATGAAAAACTCACAATTGTACAAAGGAAGTCTGAATACGATTATCATGAAATTGCTAGAAGAAAATGGCAAGATGTACGGCTATGAAATCACTCAGAAAGTAAAAGCGATTACTGCGGGCGAGTTGAATATTACTGAAGGCGCACTGTATCCTGCCTTGCACAAGCTTGAGGCCGAAGGAATTTTGGATGTTGAAATTGAAAAAGTTGACAACCGCATGCGCAAGTATTACAAACTAACCGAAGCAGGTGAGAAGGAAACCGTTAATAGACTTTCAGAACTCGAGGATTTCATCAGAAACATGCAGAGTTTAGTGAACCCTAAGCCTAGTTTAGAATTTTAATTTTTTCAAGATGAAATTAACCACCGAACAAATAGCCCAAATTGAAGAAACCTTAGTTTTAAAGGGTCTTGTTTATCAAGATGTGAAGTTAGAAATAATTGACCATATTGCATCAGAAATCGAAGAAAGAATGAGTCATGAAGATATTTCATTTGACAATGTCTGTAAATCAGTTTTTGATAAATGGAAGAGAGCACTAGTAATTTCCTCAAGTTTTGCGTGGTTGGGAGCTTTCTTTAAAGCACCTCGATTTGTAATTGACAAATTAGTCGCTTATTCTAAACGAGAAGCTTTACATATATTTTTTTCAGTTCTTGTTTTCGGGTCTATACTAACTTTTATAGTTTCAAACACATTTCAAAAAGAAACCTTTGAAGCTATTAGTTTAGCGTTGCAAGGAGCTTACACCATATTGATATTATCTACCAGTATAAGTATGTTTTTGATTTGGAGATCTAAAATTAAAACTATGTACGGAAGATTATTTCTTTTCAGGGGTTGGCTTGTTTTTTTATTTTGTTTACAGTTTAATATTTATAATGATCCATTAAAGCATTTTGATGCTAATAATTCTTTTTTGCGAACTCTAGTAGGTTGTTTACTATTATGTACTCCATTTGTGTACTCTTACTTTCAATTAATGTTGGCTAGTGAACATTTTAAAATCGAAAAAAAATTGAAATTAAGGTAGTTTTTTTAAAGAACAGATTTCCCTCAAATTTGTCATGCTGAGGTACGAAGCATCTTAACAAGTTGCTCACAGTTCATTTAGCCAAAGTGTATATTTGGATCGCACTGAACATAGTTACTCAAATTATCAAATGTGCTGTGATGCTTCGTTCCTCAGCAGGACAAGTAGCAAGAATGAAGTAAATCTAACAAGCAAATGTGGTGTTTAAGAGCAAATAAATTTTAATAAATAACTAATTTTAGTTACAAACGTTCCCATAAATTTGTCATGCTGAGGCACGAAGCATCTCTACAAACTAGGATTTAACTTTAAAAACATCATCAAATAATAATAATAGAATTTTCATGAAACTAACCACCGAACAAATAAACCAACTTTATCTTTTTACCCGCCAGCATTATGTGGAATACTATGATTTGCAAACAGAATTAGTAGATCATTTGGCAAACGCTATTGAAACCGAATGGCAACAAAATCCTAAATTGACTTTTGACGAAGTCTTGAACAAAGAATTCAAAAAATTTGGGGTTTTTGGATTTATGGGTGTTGTTGAAAGTCGCCAAGCTGCTTTGGGAAAAAAATACAATAGTCTGGTTTGGGATCACTTCAAAGAGTATTTTGGTATTCCTAAAATTATTTTAACTCTTACAATGACTTTTTTATTATTTATCATTTTAAAAGCAAGTACGTATCAAGAGTGGACCATTATTGGCTTGTATCTTGCATTGTTTGGTTTTACACTTTATGTGATGATTAAATCACAGAGGCTAAGAAATAAAAAAAAGAAATCGCAACAAAAAAGATGGTTGTTTGAAGAAATAATCAATCAATACGGCGCTTTCTCAGGTGCCATACTTCTACCGTTCAACATTATTTTGCAAATATTCAATCGTATTGATACTGATATAACTAATGATTATTTTTTACTAGCAATATGCTTTGTTTTAGTATTATTATCAGTCAGCCTTTTCATTATTTTTAAAATAATCCCATCCAAAACACAAACCTATCTGGAACAGACCTACCCAGAATATAAATACGAAAAATTGTAACATTTATTTATTTCGATCTACTTACTAGCAAACCAAAAAACCAAAAGATGATTTCAAAATTCCTTTATCTCGAGTGGAAGGCTTTCACAAGGTCAGCCTCCTTCGCATCTAACTTGGCACTAAAAATCGTGATCGGATTTTTTGCCGCTTATTTTATTTTAATATTTTTAGGACTAGGAGTAGGTGCATTCTATATTCTCAAAAAAATGAAATTGGATCCTATTGTAGCCGTGAATCAATTTTTATTTTATTACGTGGTGATGGATTTAATTGTCCGCATGATGCTTCAAAAAATTCCCGTGCTCAATATTCGTCCTTTATTGAATTTTCCAATTAAAAGAGAAACCATCGTCCATTTTTCGTTAGGCAAAACAATTCTTTCGTTTTTTAATTTGCTACATGCATTTTTCTTGATTCCGTTTAGCGTAGTCTTGATTATTGAAGGTTACAATCCACTATTGGTAGTGTTTTGGTACTTGGCTATATACGCACTGTTGTATTGCAATAATTTCATCAATATTTTATTGAGCAACAAAGACGGATTATTCATGATTTTCTTGGGGCTTTCAGCAGTTTTAGCCGGTTTGCAGTACTATGAGATATTTGATATTACGGCTTTCATGGGACCAGTTTTTCAGTCTTTTTACAACACTTATTGGGCGTTTAGTATTCCAGTTTTGGCACTAATTGCTTTGTACATTATTTCATTTAAATATTTCAAAAATAACTTGTACCTCGATGCAGGCTTATCTACCAAACACGACGAAGCAAAAACTGAAGACTTAACTTGGTTGAACCAATTTGGAACTATCGGAACCTTCCTAAAAAATGACATCAAATTAATCAAACGAAACAAACGTTCCAAAACTACAGTTGGTTTGAGTGTCATGTTTTTATTTTACGGTTTGTTGTTTTTTACCAATGGTATCCCTATGTATAACAATCCTACGATGCATATTTTTGCGGGAATCTTTGTTTCTGGTGGATTCCTTATCACTTTTGGGCAGTTCGTACCAAGTTGGGACAGCTCGTACTACCAATTAATGATGACACAAAACATCCCATACCGTGGGTATTTGAGTTCAAAATGGTGGTTGATGGTTATTGCTACAATTATAACGACAGTTATAGCTGCGCCCTATTTGTATTTTGGTTGGCAAGTATATGTAACCATAATTGTAGGTGCTATTTATAACATCGGAGTCAACTCGCATTTGGTATTACTCGGTGGTGCATTTACCAAAACTCCAATAGATTTAAGCTCAGGCAAAGGTGCCTTTGGTGATAAAAAAGCATTCAATATAAAAACCATGCTCATCTCTTTACCACAATTAGGTTTACCAATGCTCGTATATTGGTTAGGTTCAAGATTTGATAGTGCAACAACTGGTTTGGCATTGGTAGCACTGCTTGGCGTAATTGGTTTTGCATTCAAAGAAAAAGCATTTACACTAATTGAAAAAACCTATAAATCAGAAAAATACGCTACCATAGCAGCATACAAACAAAAAGGATAATTAGCACTCTCACTGAGAAAGCTGACCAACCCTTAATTTTCTTAATGGTTTAAAAAACATACCAAAAACGATTGAAAATTAATGTTAAACAAACAACTCTTAATTTTCTTAATTGTTTAAAAAAAACATACTATCACTGACTATAAAATAACGAGAAGAAATAAACTCTTAAATCTCTTAACTGTCTTAATGGTTTATAAAAAGAGACAACAAAAAACCAACCTATTAAACTAAAAACAATGATACAAGTAAACAACCTTACCAAAACATACAACGGAACAACCGTATTAAATATCGAAGCATTAGAAATCAAACAAGGCGAAAGCTTTGGCTTAGTTGGTAATAACGGCGCCGGAAAAACCACTTTTTTCAGTCTTTTGCTCGACTTAATCCAAGCGTCAACAGGAAACATAGTAAACCACGGAATTGATGTAAGCAAAAGCGAGGCTTGGAAACCTTTCACAGCCTCTTTTCTCGACGAAAGTTTCTTGATAAGCTACCTAACTCCCGAAGAATATTTTTATTTCATTGGCGATTTACGCGGTCAAAACAAAGCCGATGTTGATGCGTTACTAGCCAAACATGAAGAATTTTTTAATGGCGAAATCCTAAAAAACAAAAAATACCTGCGCGATTTATCCAAAGGAAACCAGAAAAAAGTGGGTATCATTGCTACTTTAATTGGTAATCCGTCCGTGGTTATTCTTGATGAGCCGTTTGCGAACCTTGACCCAACCACGCAATTTCGTCTTAAAAAAATTATCAAAGATCTAGCCGATGATCCGGCCGTAACCGTTTTGGTTTCAAGCCACGATTTGCAGCACACCGTTGAGGTAAGCGACCGTATTGTAGCCATGCAAAAAGGCCAAGTGGTTAAAGACATTCAAACCTCAGAAGAAACATTAAAAGAATTAGAAGCATTTTTTGCCGTATAATTTCAGTAAAAAAAAACCTAATTTAAACCGCTAATTGTTTCAGTACTTACGCTATTTCAGTGTGAATATTGAAACAATTAGCTTTTTTTTTGGCGTAACCCTCCGTAAAAACTTCGGGTCGGGCTTTACGCTCTATCTTTATTTTCGATCCAAAAATCGAAAAATAAAGGATGCCGCTGCAATCCCTTACGCACAACCATTGCACCTCAAATAAAAGGTCATAATTTTCACGATATCAAAAAGAAATGTATTTTTACCAATGCATATACTAAAAAGTATATTTCATAGTTAATTGATAAAAACGTTTTCCATTGAAAATCAATACATACAAAATCCTATTCCCACTTCTTTTTTTAGCTTTTGTGGTAGCCTGCTCGACCAAAAAAGATACTTTTTTAGCCAGAAATTCACATGCCCTTAGTACAAAATACAACATTCTGTACAACGGTCAAGTTGGTCTTGATAAAGGAGTTGAGTCTGTTTTAGCCAACAGTGATGATAATTATTGGCAAATTTTACCCATCGAAAAAATGCAAGTAACCGATGAGTTTGCACCAGATAAACCTAAAAATGCCGATTTTGAGTTAGCCGAAACCAAAGCCACCAAAGCCATTCAAAAACACTCTATGAATATTGAGGGTAGAGAAAAAAATTTCCAAATAGATGAGGCCTATCTTATGCTCGGAAAAGCAAGGTATTACGACCAGCGTTTTGTACCTGCACTCGATGCATTCAATTATATTTTATACAAATACCCTAACAGTAGTAAAATTTACGAAGCAAAAATTTGGCGCGAAAAAACAAACATGCGCCTTGGTAATGATGCACTTGTGATCAAAAATATAAGTAAGCTTTTAAAAGATCATAAATTACAAAAACAATTGTCAGCTGATGCTCATGCGCTTTTGGCAGCTTCTTTTTTAAATTTAGAGGAACGTGATAGTGCAGTTGTTAAACTCAAACAAGCCATTGTATCAACTCAAAAAAAACAAGAAAGAGGCAGGTATCGTTTTATCTTGGCACAACTTTACCAAAAAGCAGGTTACCAAGATAGTGCCCTAACTTCCATTCAAGAGGTACTAAAAATGAACCGAAAAATAGAGCGCAAAATGCTCATGCAGGCCTATGCAAAAAAAGCGGAGTTGTTTAATTTTAACACAGACGACACCGCAGCATTTACCAAAACGTTTAATAAACTCCTAAAAAACAGAGAGAACAGACCTTTTAAAGATTTGCTATATCATCAAATGGCTGTTTTTCATGACAAACAAAACCATCAAAGTACCGCTAAAGCCTTTTACAATCAATCTTTAAAAGCTAGCAGCACCAACACTTATTTGATAGCTTCAAATTACCGCAATTTAGGCAACATGTATTTTAAGAATGCCCTGTACTCTAAAGCTGCAAAATATTATGATAGTACTTTGGTAAAACTTGATAATCGTACGAGAGAATTTGCATCGCTAGAAAAAATCCGAAAAAATCTAGATGAGGTAATTGCTTACGAAGACATTGCCCACCGTAATGATAGTATTTTAAAGGTTGTGGCAATGAGTTCAGAACAACGTACGTCGTTTTATGAGAACTACATCGCGCAACTTAAAGAAAAAGAAGAGCAAAAAAGAAAACTAGAACTACTAAACAAAAAGAAAGAAGAAAACAGAGAACGAAATGCTACCGCTAGTTTAAGTACAACCGATCCGATTTTTGATTCCTCAAATGCGGCTCCAATTCCTGGCATGGCTCCACCATCCTTAAATCCAGCGGGCAATGTTCCGGCAGGGAATAGTAATTTTTATTTTTATAATCCTACGACTGTAGCATTTGGTAAAGTAGAATTCAAAAAAAATTGGGGAGATCGTGCACGTACCGGAAATTGGCGTCTGTCAGCATCCAAATCGAATAATGCAATCACCAATTCAGATCAAATTACAGATACAACAGCGGTTGATGCAATCGCGGTTGATCAAAAGGCCGAACACCAACTGGATTTTTATCTGATTAAAATTCCAACACAAGCAATAGCAATTGATAGCATTGGCAAGGAACGCAATACAGCTTATTATAATTTAGGACTGGCTTACAAAGAAAAATTTAAAGAATATAATTTGGCTGTCGGTAAACTTGAACAACTTCTTCAAAACCAACCTGAAGATAAATTGGTTTTACCTACGATGTATAATTTGTTCAAACTTTATCAAATTACAGATGCGAGTAAAGCTGCCAACATGAAAGAAAGTATAAGCAGACAGTTTCCGGATTCGCGTTACACGCAAATTATCAATCAAAGCACTGACGAGGCCAACAACAATAAGGACACACCTGAAGGAGTGTACCAAAAATGGTTTGCAGTTTTCGAAAAAGAGGACTATGTTGCTGTACTAGCAGCTATTGATAATTTGATCGTTCAATTTGGAGGCGATGCCATAGTTTCAAAATTTGAATTGTTAAAAGCCAATGCCTTAGGAAAGGTAAAAGGATTGGAGGCCTACAAAAAAAGCTTGCAAGAAGTAGCGGACAATTACCCGAATACAGAGGAAGGGAAAACAGCAGCTACTATTGTTAAAGATCAAATTCCTGTTTTAGAAAAATTGAATTTTAAACCTACAGCAGCGAACAATTGGAAAATTTTATATCCAGTAGCAGGACGCGAGGATGAAAAAACAAAAACACTGGAAACAAATTTAAAGGCTTTCTTTAAAGCCGAGTCACTTACAAAACTATATTTGTCTTATGATTTTTATACAGACAATCAAGCCTTTGTAACCATTCATGGTAGTCCATCTCAAAGTTATGCAGCTGATATTTTGGCCTTTTTAAGTATGAATCCAAAATACAATATCAACCAAGCAGCTATTACCATTGCCGCCGAAAATTACAGAGTGGTGCAAATCAAGAAGAATTTAGATCAATATTTAATGCTCAAAAAATAACCCGATGTTTGATAAAAAACAAAAACCGTATACCGATCTTTTAGGAAAAACAAATAGAATTGTTGAAGGAACTACTATTACAGGTGATATTAATTCAAAGGCCGATTTTAGACTAGACGGACATTTGATAGGAAATTTTCAAACAACTGGTAAATTAGTAATCGGTCCGTCGGGCAGCATTACTGGAGATATTGTATGTAATAATGCTGATATAGAGGGTAAATTTGAAGGTACCATCCAAGTACATGAATTACTAAGTATCAAAGCTTCGGCTAGTATTCAAGGACAAGTAACCGTAGGCAAACTCGCTGTAGAGCCCGGAGCTGTATTTGCAGCTACTTGTTCGATGAAAATACAATCTAAAAACCCAGAGGTAAATGAAAAAGAAAGCAGAAAATAATTCCAAATGGTTGGTCTTTCTAGCAATACCTTTTCAAATGGGTATCATTATTTTTGGATTCACCTATCTTGGTATCTGGCTAGATGATAATTACAGCCAAGCTGATTCTTCTGTTTATACTATTGTACTTTCGTTAATTTCTGTTTTTATTGCCTTATACAATGTGATACGGCAAGTGAAAAATTTAAACAATTCTAAAAATGATTAAAATTTTACCTTTTCTAAAGGCGCTAATTCCTTTTACCTTATTACTTTTTGTGGTACAGTATTATACCGTACAAACTTCTGGTTATCAAAAAGACCTGTTTTATAGCACACAGAGCGTTTATGGTTTTTTACTAATTACCACTTTACTCATATATATATTGTTGCTTTTTGTGAATCAAAATTTTCCTGATTTTACTGGCTTTGCATTTTTAGGAACTACATTTATAAAGATGATGGCAGCAGTGGTTTTTTTGTGGCCATTAATTAAAGGCGAAAACGTTGCAACTAATCTCAATATTGGCGCTTTTTTCATTCCATATTTCCTATTTTTACTTTTTGAAACCGTTTTTGCGGTTCGATTGATAAATAAAAGATAGGTTGATTGCAAATAATGCAATGGCGCTCAAAATTGATTTTTTAAAAAAATCATTATAATTTTCAATTTTGAATTAAATATGTACCTTTGCAAAAAATTTTAAAAACGTAAAATCAGATACACAATTAATAATGGTAATTTCAAAAAAATCACTTCAATTCCTGTTAGTTACTTTTGTAGCGTGTATGCCGTTGGTAAATTTCGCAAACCCAGCCGCGGATAGTCTTCAAAATCATACCGAAAGCGCGGCAACTGTTGCTGATGCGCATGCTGAAGCGGGTCATTCTGCTGAAAAAGAATTCAATGCTACGGAATTGATCAATGAGCATATTGGTGATTCGCATGAATTCCATATTGCTGATTGGGCGGGTCACCCGATTTCGTTTTACCTACCTGTTATTTTATGGACAAACTCTGGTTTAGAAATTTTCTCAGCAGAGCAATTTCACCACGATAACGAAGGACATCATGTTGTAGATGTAAACGGTCAAAAATTGGTTCGTTATAATGAAGTTATTTTTTACGCAGATAAATTTGAAACATTAACTGAAGATCAAAAAGAGAACGGTGCATTTGAATTTGATGCAAGACCTCTTGATTTTTCTATAACTAAGAATGTCTTCTCTATGTTAATGTCGGCTTTGGTTTTATTCTTCTTATTTTTTGCTGTAGCAAGATCGTACAAGAAAAACCCAAAAGCACCAAAAGGCATCGCTGGTTTCTTAGAGCCGTTGGTAATTTTTGTAAGAGACGAAATTGCTATCCCAAACATCGGAATCAAAAAATACGCGAAATACATGCCGTATTTGTTAACGATCTTTTTCTTTATCTGGATCAACAACCTTATTGGTTTAATTCCGTTTTTCCCATTTAGTGCCAACCTTACGGGTAACATCTTCTTTACATTTGTATTGGCTTTGTTTACTTTTATTGTAACTACTTTCAGCGGAAGCAAAGATTACTGGAAGCACATTTTGTTGCCACCAGTTCCAAAAGCATTATATCCTATTATGATACCAGTAGAAATTATTGGTATGTTGACAAAACCTTTCGCATTGATGATTCGTTTATTCGCTAACATCACTGCAGGGCACATTATCATCTTGAGTTTAGTTTCATTGATTTTTATATTCAAAACAGTAGCGGTTGCCCCAATTTCTGGAGCTTTCGTATTGTTCATGAGTGTACTTGAAATGTTGGTTGCTGCGTTACAAGCTTACGTGTTTACGTTGTTAACTGCATTGTTTATTGGTCAGGCTGTTGAAGAGCACGATCACCATTAATTTGTGTTTTATTAATTATTAACTATATTAAATTTAGTATTATGGTATTAGCTGGAATCGGAGCTGGATTAGCTGTTATTGGTGCAGGTCTAGGTATTGGAAAAATTGGTGGTTCTGCAATGGACGCTATTGCTCGTCAACCTGAGGCTGCTGGAAAAATCCAGACTGCTATGATTATTGCTGCTGCACTTATTGAAGGTGTTGCACTTTTCGCAGTAGTTGTTGCGTTAATCGCAAAAGCGTAATTAAAGCTTAAAACTTCTTGATACGGTTGGTATCAAGAAGTTTTTATTTCTAAAACAAACTTTTTAAATATAAAAATATGAAGTTTACAGCACCAGAGA
>CAZMHK010000009.1:0-46042 GCA_964566045.1 uncultured Flavobacterium sp. | reverse complement strand
ATGGTATTTTTTAATCGTTTAGCCAAAAAATCTGTATCGCCACCCGTTAAAATTATTATAAAATTGGAATACCTATTTCGATATGCGTCAATAGTGCCGTCAATTTCGGCAATCATACCATTAACCACACCAGAGTGAATAGCTTCATGCGTTGAACTACCAATTAAATCCTTAGGCTCTTGGGTGGGCAACAAAGGCAACTTGGCCGTATAATGATGTAAAGATTCGTAACGCAGACGTAGTCCGGGAGCAATTGCACCTCCTAAATAACAATCAGCTGCATCAATAAAATCATAAGTAATGCAAGTACCCGCATCAATAACCAACCTGTTTTGCGCAGGGTACATTAACACTGCTCCTGTTGCCAAAACCATTCTGTCTAAACCAAGAGTTTGAGGAGTTTCATAATTGTTTTGAAAAGGAAAACCGTCATCGCGTGAAATATAGTGTACATTTATTCGATCTTGAAAGGTTAAAAAAAACTCTTTTTCGAGATCTGCAACCGAAGAAACCACCAAATCTTGCAGAATTTTAAATTTATTTAAAATTTTTTCAAAATTTATTTTTGCTTCATTTTTCGAAAAAACAAAAAACTCTAAAATCGTAGCTTCCTCAAAAACAGCCGCTTTAATTCTAGAATTCCCCACATCAACCACTAGTATCATTTTGTGAAATTTAGAATGCCAAAGGTACGAATAGATTTTTTTTAAAAAATATTTTGGAGAAA
This sequence comes from uncultured Flavobacterium sp., assembly GCA_964566045.1. Lineage (GTDB taxonomy): Bacteria > Bacteroidota > Bacteroidia > Flavobacteriales > Flavobacteriaceae > Flavobacterium. The sequence continues at coordinate 45,315 of CAZMHK010000009.1, read as the reverse complement.
CTAAAAAAGCTTCTATATTTGCACCCGCAATAGCGAGGTACCTTAGCTCAGATGGTAGAGCAATGGACTGAAAATCCATGTGTCCCTGGTTCGATCCCTGGAGGTACCACAAAACCCGAATAGAAATATTCGGGTTTTTTGTTTTTAATACTTTTTTTGAAAAACACTTTTGTAGAAACTTTCCACTTCAGAGCATTCCATTTTGCAAATCAAACCGAATGGTTACATTTCAATTGCAGTGAAAGACACATTCAGCATGAATTAACCACTAATTGATCCCGAATGCTTGTTAAATCCTATTTTTTACTCATTACACAAGAAAAAACCAATAAAAATACAGTCTGTGTAAATTTTTAGAATATTTTTTAGATAATTCTAATTTACAATCGTGCTAATTTGATATATTTATGCAAAATTTATATACATGGAACTACTAGCCTGTCCAAAATGTCAAGGAAATCAGATAACGAAGAGTGGAATTGTAAACCAAAAGCAACGCTATTTATGTAAAAAATGCGCTTATTTTTTTACTGTTAATAAGCTAGGCAAGAAGATTGACGACTATTATGTTACCAAAGCGCTACAACTTTACCTAGAAGGATTAAGCTACCGTGAAATCGAACGAATTATAGGTGTATCACATGTTACGATAAGCAATTGGGTCAAATCATTTAATATCAAAAAACCTTCACACGCTAACTACCACCCTACTTATAAAATTTTAAGCCACTTAGAACTAATTGAATACCTAAAAAACAAAGACTTATTATCAGGCGCTGGAATGATTATTACGGAATTAGGAGATAAGTTCATGCTCATAAAATGGGAACGTTTTAAAGATTAACTATACTACTTTACACGTATATATATTAAAATTTTTTTTAATGAGAAAAAATTAGAATTTGGTACTCAGTTAACAAACTATTTACTAACCAACCTTCTCATTATGAAAAAAATATTTTTTTCAGCCGCAGTACTCTTACTATCGCTAAAAGGTTTTTCTCAAGGCTCAACAGAATACGGAGGCGGTCTGAAATTCAACCTGAACGAAGACGGTTCTAAATTCATGCGAGTGATTGCCTGGAACCAAATTTGGATGCGCTCTTCTGAAATGAATCCGGGAACCATGATCAATGGCGAACCAACCTCGACTTCTACCGATATCGGAAATCGAAGACTTCGCTTTTTGGCTTACGCACAAATCTCAAAGCGCTACATGATTTTAACCCATTTTGGTATTAACAATCAAACTTTTACTAATGGTGGTGCAGCAGGAAGCTCTGGAACTGGAGCTTATGGCGCAGGTAAAAAGCCGGGTTTATTTTTTCACGATGCTTGGAACGAATACGCCCTTGTACTTCCTGAAAAAGATAAAAAATTCAGTATGTCATTAGGTGCAGGACTTCATTATTACATGGGCCTTTCTAGAATGACGATGGGTTCTACACTCAACTTCCTTACCATCGATGCTCCTATTTTCAACTGGCCTTTGATTGAAAACTCAGACCAATTTGCACGACAAGTAGGTCTATTTGCCAAAGGAAAGTACGGAAAACTAGAGTACCGCTTGACTTACAACAAACCTTATGCAACCAACCTTGCTCCTGTAAATACCACTAATGCTGCAAATGCGGTTGCGGTAGATAATAGCGGCATAACCAAATGGTCAAAAGCAGGATACTTAGAGTATCAATTTTTAGATCAAGAAGCTAATGTATTACCATTCAAAGTAGGAAGCTATTTGGGCACCAAAAAAGTATTTAACTTGGGTGCTGGTTTTTATACCGCTCCTGATGCTACAAGAACTTCTGTAAACAATACCATCAACAAGCACGACATTACGCTATTATCTGCGGATGCGTTTATGGATTTACCTGTTGGGAAAAAAGAAAAGAAAATGGCGGTTACTGCCTACAGCGTTTTATACGACTACGATTTTGGACCAAATTACCTTCGTAATGTAGGAATCATGAACATTGGAAGTGTTGATCCTAATTTTACAGGAAATAGAGCCATTGCTGGAGCTGGAACCGCGCAACCTACAATTGGATCTGGAACCATTTGGTACACACAAGCTGGTTTTTTACTACCTAACAAAGAGGTGAAACCTAAAGTAAGAATTCAACCTTTTGGCGCGGTAACTTACAAAGATTTTGACGCATTAGCACAGTCAAGCACACAATTTGACATTGGATCTAACTTTTTCTTAGACGGACACCACGCCAAAATTACCGCTCAATATTCTACTAGACCTGTATATACTTCACTTACCAATCGATCAGGATCTTTGGGAGACTTTGTAGTACAACTTCAAATTTATTTATAAAACCATCTTTAATACACATCATATGAGTACAAAATCAACAAAAGGAATTTGGAAAGTCATTTCCGCTTCTTCAATGGGAACCATGATCGAATGGTACGACTTTTATATTTTTGGGAGTTTAGCTGTAGTCTTGTCTACAAAATTCTTTCCATCAGATAATCCAACTGCAGCTTTCTTATCCACTTTAGCCACTTTTGCCGCTGGTTTTGTGGTGCGTCCCTTCGGAGCGTTATTCTTCGGTAGATTAGGAGATTTAATCGGAAGAAAATATACTTTCATGGTAACGCTAATGTTAATGGGTGGCGCTACTTTTGTCATTGGTTGTATTCCGAGTTATGAAACTATTGGTTATGCCGCACCAATTTTAGTGCTAATATTACGATTATTACAAGGTTTAGCCTTGGGTGGTGAATATGGTGGAGCTGCAACTTATGTAGCCGAACATGCACCTGCTGGCGAAAAAGGCTATTGGACCTCTTGGATTCAAACCACTGCAACTGTTGGTTTATTCATTTCATTGATGGTGATTTTAATTACAAAAAGTGCACTTTCGAAAGAAGCATTTGATGATTGGGGTTGGAGAGTACCATTTTGGGTTTCAATCTTAATGGTTTTCGTATCGTACTTAATTCGTAAAAACATGGACGAATCACCTGTTTTTGCTAAAACAAAAGCGGAAGGAAAAACATCAACAAATCCATTAAAAGAAAGTTTTGGTAATCGTTACAATTTGAAATTTGTTCTTCTTGCTTTGTTTGGAGCTACGATGGGACAAGGGGTTGTTTGGTACACCGGTCAGTTTTATGCCATGAACTTCTTGAAAACAGTACAATTTATCGACTCTTCTCAAGTAGATATGTTGCTGGGAATTGCCTTAATTTTAGGAACTCCATTCTTCGTGTTTTTTGGTTGGTTGAGTGATAAAGTAGGTCGAAAATACATTATGATGGGAGGAATGTTAATTGCCCTTTTAGCTTATAGACCGATTTACAAACAAATGTACACAACTACAGACTTAACTTTAAAAACAGAAGTTGTTGCCAATACAAAAGTAGTTCCAACGATAAAAGAGGTAGATGCTACTAAAATGGATTCTATTTATACGACTACCAAAACGTTTACTGATGGCACAGCGGTAGAAGAAATTCAAACCAAGCACTTCGAAGCTGGAAAACTAATGGTAGACGATAAAGGAAAAGATAAAATCGAAACCAAAATCACCAAAACAATTAATAGCAGCGATAAATGGATGTTAGTTTTTCTAGTTTTCATTCAAGTTATCTTTGTTACGATGGTTTACGGACCAATTGCAGCTTTCCTTGTTGAAATGTTCCCAGTAAAAATTCGATACACTTCAATGTCACTACCTTACCATGTCGGAAACGGTATTTTCGGTGGACTTCTACCAGCCATTTCTACGTATTTCGTAACTTCCGCAAAAGATGGTGGTAATCCTGAATTTTATTTAGAAGGCTTATGGTATCCAATAGGCATTGCAGCAGTTTGTTTCTTAATTGGAATGATTTACATCGACAGAAAAAATAATACACTTCACGACTAAAATAGAGAACCATGAATTCAATTAAAAAAATATTAGGTTTCGTTTGGATATTATTAGCATTGGCTACGGCATATTTTTGTGTTGATATCTTTGGAGGAAAACTATCATCAGGCAAGCAAGACGATTTAGTTTTTGGAATTATAATCTTCTTTATTTTATTGCCTCTTATCGTTGCCGGATTAGTTACATTTGGGTATTACTCGATTATGGGTGATTATGACGATCAAAAAAATTAAATAAATTTTTTGCAAAAACTTGCAATCTCTACATCTTCATGTGGAGATTGCTTGTTTTATACTTTGAACGGTCAAGTTACATTACCCATACGACAAATAAACCTTTCAAAACCAAAGCTATAACACCAAGTAAAAATGAAAAAAAGACACGAACAAAAATTGGTTATCCTTTCTATGCTGATATTAGCGGCATTGAATATTCCTTTGTTGTTATTGTTTGATAGCTCCAAGGCCTTATTTGGATTTCCTATTATCTACATTTACATTTTTTCGGTTTGGCTATTTTCAATTGCTATTTCATTTTTAATTATCAAAAGGTATTATGAATAGCATTGGACTTTTACTGATACTAGCGCTCTATTTGTCAATTCTTTTTTTTATTGCCTATTGGTCTGAAAAAAGAAACCATTCTAAATGGACCAATAATCCTTACGTTTACTCTTTTTCATTAGCTGTTTACTGTACCGCATGGACCTACTATGGCAGCATTGGTGTAGCAGCCGAATCAGGGTTAGGCTATTTACCCATTTATGTAGGACCGATACTCGTGATTCCAACTTGGATTATTATCCTAAAAAAAATTATCCGCATATCCAGAGTGAATAAAATATCGAGTATTGCCGATTTTATCTCATTGCGATATGGTAACAGCCGCTTTCTGGGCGCCTTAGTAACTCTAATTTGTATCGTGGGCATTCTACCTTACATCTCTTTACAGCTAAAATCTATTTCGGATACTTTTCATATTGTTACCCAAACCGCGGCAACTGACAATATTTTTACAGACACCACGACTTATGTGTGCCTTGCATTAGCCTTATTTGCTTCGTATTATGGAACAAAATATGTAGATGCCTCTGAAAAAAGACGCGGTATGATTACTGCCGTTGCGATGGAATCAATATTAAAACTGGTTTTTTTCTTGATCGTTGGTTTGTACGTAACCTATTTCGTGTTTGATGGCTTTGACGATATTTATACCAAAGCCGCCGTACTCAAAGACTTTGATAAAAAAAATACCATCGGCGGTATTGGCAATGGAATCAACTGGTTTTTTCTGTGTACTTTATCCATGTTTGCTATCTTTTTATTGCCGCGTCAATTTCATAGTGCCATTGTTGAAAACAATAAAGAAAGTCATGTTCGCACAGCTGTGTGGCTTTTTCCACTTTACTTGTTACTCTTTAACATTTTTGTATTCCCAATAGCTTGGGGAGGTAACATACTTTTTGAAGGACAAGGCCTGAACTCCGACACGTATTCCTTATTGATTCCGCAATTTTTTGACAATACCACTTTAACCGTTATGGTTTTTTTAGGTGGTTTCTCGGCTGCAATATCCATGATTATTGTTTCGTCTATTGCCTTAGCTACGATGTTAAGTAACAATTTATTAATTCCGTACGGTTTTATTGGCTCACTAGAAAATGCTTCGCAGCAAAAAAACAACAAACGCATTGTCAACAGTCGAAAAATAGGCATCTTTATGCTGATCATTTTGGCGTATGCCATTTATCGCATCTTCATCCTAGACTATTCATTGGTTTCCATCGGTCTTGTTGCTTTCGTAGTGATTGCGCAGTTAGCACCTTCCTTTTTTGGAGCTATTTTCTGGAAAAGAGGATCTAAAAACGGTGCTGTAACAGGAATTTTATTAGGCTTTTTGACTTGTTTTTACACCTTACTTATTCCCTATGCAATTGGAATTACCAAATCGACTAGTCTTTTTATTCAAGCAGGTCCGTGGGGAATTACACTTTTAAAACCATTTCAACTTTTTGGATTGGATTATTTGGACCCGATTCCGCATGCTTTTTTCTGGAGCTTACTAGTTAATATTTTGAGTTACGCCGCGGTATCTGTCAGTTTTAAAGGCAATTACCGTGAGCGCAATTATGCCGAAATGTTTGTAGATATTGACAAATACATTACCAATCACGAAAATGCATTTGTTTGGAAAGGAACCGCATACATCACCGATATTCAAAAAGTGTTACAACGATTCCTCGGCGAAGACCGAACCAAACGCTACTTAACCATTTTTAACTTAAAGTACAATATCGATAAAGATGTAACCACTGCCGATGCTCGTTTTATCAAATTTGCCGAAAATTTACTTACCGGACACATCGGAACAGCATCTGCCAAAATACTAATCTCAAGCGTAGTCAAAGAAGATAAAATCAGCTTACCCGAAGTTTTACGCATCCTAGAAGAGTCAAAAGAAAACATCATTATCAATAAAAAACTAACTGACACATCCAATGAACTGAAAATCATTTCAGAACAACTAAAAACGGCCAATCAAGAACTCGTAAACAAAGACATTCAAAAAGATGAGTTTTTAGACACTGTAACACACGAATTGCGCACGCCAATTACTGCCATTCGGGCTGCAAGCGAAATTTTGCATGACGACGATGAACTTCCGGAAGAATTACGCAAGCAATTTTTACAAAATATCATCTCGGAGTCGGATAGATTGAACCGATTGATTGACAAAATATTAGATTTAGAAAAGTTCGAAACCGGCAAGCAAAAAATCTATTTGTCAAAAAACAACCTATCCAAAACCATTTCAAAAACCATTAACTCTGTCAATCAATTACTTAAAAACAAAAACATAAAATTAGATTTTGCCGAGGCAAACACTGAGATAAAGGCTTTTTACGATGAAGAACGCATCGTGCAAGTGGTTCATAATTTATTATCGAATGCCATTAAATTTTGCGCTACAACCGATGGTAAAATAACCATTTCGATAGAAGAAAAAGAGCAACATGTTGAAGTAAAAATGCACAACAATGGCAAATCGATTGCTACTGAAGATGCCGATGCAATATTTGACAAATTTTATCAATCCCGAAATCAAAATATTAAAAAACCAATAGGAAGCGGATTAGGATTGGCCATTTGCAAACAAATTATAGAACACCATAAAGGAACTATTTGGGCCGAAAAGGAGCTGCAAGAAGGAGCTACTTTCGTTTTCACCCTACCCAATTACCACACCACCGAAAAAAATTAAAAGATGAAAAAGATTTTAATTGTAGACGACGAACCCAACATTGTAATGGCACTTGAATATACTTTCAAGAAGAATAATTTTGAAGTTTTTATTGCCCGAGACGGTCAAGAAGCATTGGATATTTTAAGCATTCAATTGCCGGATGTGATTATTTTAGATGTAATGATGCCCATGGTTGATGGTTTTGCTACGCTGGAACAAATTAAAAAAGACGAGCGTCTCCAAAATTGCAAAGTCATATTTCTGTCGGCAAAAAACAAAGATAAAGATATCGAGAAAGGTCTTGCTCTTGGAGCCAATTTATATGTACTAAAGCCTTTCTCCGTCAAAAAACTAGTAGAACAAGTTCATGAATTAATAGATTAATTACGCCTTATAAACCATGAAATACAACGAAATTTATAACCACAGCATAACCGAACCAGAGAAATTTTGGGCTGCACAAGCCGAAAAAATCGATTGGTTCAAAAAACCACAAACTGTTTTATCTCAGGACAAAAATGGTTATCCGCAATGGTATCAAGATGGCGAATTAAATATTTGTTATCTCGCATTAGACAAGCATATTGCCGATGGATTTGGTGATCAAACAGCATTCATCTATGACTCGCCGGTAACACAAACCATACAAAAATTCACTTATTCAGAGGTTCATTCGGAAGTTGCCCGCCTAGCAGGAGGGTTGTTGTCTTTAGGATTAAAAAAAGGGGACACAGCCATTATTTACATGCCCATGATTCCGCAAACGGCCTTTGCTATGCTAGCTTGTGCCCGTATTGGCGTGATACATTCTGTTGTATTTGGCGGTTTTGCACCTCATGAATTGGCCATTAGGATAGACGATTGCAAACCCAGAGCCATCATTACAGCCTCATCGGGAATTGAAATCGACCGATTAATTGCATACAAACCATTGGTGGACGAAGCCATTGAACTCGCCAACCACCGACCTAAAAAAGTAATTGTTTTTAATCGAAAACTTGGAGCTAGAATTCCCTTCAAAAAGTACGATGTTGATTATGATGCCTTAGTGTATGGCTCTGACGAAACCCCTTGCGTGGCCTTACCTTCTAACCATCCGTTGTACATTTTGTATACTTCAGGAACAACTGGTAAACCTAAAGGAATTGTTCGCGACACAGGTGGTTATGCAGTGGCTTTAACTTTTTCAATGAAACATATTTACAATGTGGAGCAAGATGAAACGTTTTGGGCAGCATCTGATATGGGTTGGGCCGTAGGACACAGTTATATTTTGTACGGACCACTCTTGAACCGAAATACGACAATCATTTTTGAAGGAAAACCAATAAAAACTCCCGATGCCAGTACTTTTTGGCGCATTATTTCAGAGCATAAAGTAGGCACCATGTTTACGGCTCCAACTGCTATTAGAGCCATCAAAAAAGAAGATCCTGACGGGATTTTTATCAAACAATACGATTTAAGCTGTCTTAAAAATCAGTTTTTAGCAGGTGAACGTTGCGACCAAGCTACGATTGAATGGTACCAAAAACACATCCCAATTCCTGTGATTGATCATTGGTGGCAAACAGAATCTGGTTGGCCAATGATTGCAAATTCAATAGGCATTGAAGCACTTCCTGTTAAACCGGGCTCCGCGACAAAAGCAGTTTGTGGATATGATATTAAGATTTTTGATGAAAACGGAAATGAATTAGAAGCTAACGAAGAAGGACTTGTAGTAATAAAATTGCCTTTGCCACCTGGCAATTTACTAGGAATTTGGGAAAACGAGACCCGGTTTCAAGCTAGTTATTTTAGCAAGTTTGACGGTTATTATTTGTCTGGTGACGGCGGTTATAAAGATGAAGATGGTTATCTGTTTATTACAGGTCGCACCGATGACGTGATTAACGTGGCTGGCCATCGCTTATCAACCGCTGAAATGGAAGAAGTTGTCGCCTCACATAACAATGTAGCCGAATGTGCTGTAATTGGCATTCATGACGACTTAAAAGGGCAAGTACCACTGGCACTAATTGTAGCTAAATCGGGAAGTACTATCGAGCAATTTCAGTTAGAATATGAAATTGTAAATCTGGTTCGTAAGCAAATTGGTGCTGTTGCTTCATTGCGAAGAGTAGTACTTGTTGAACGATTGCCAAAAACAAGATCTGGTAAAATTTTACGCAAAATGATGCGCAATATTGCTGACGGTGCCGAGTTTAGTACTCCATCTACCATAGATGACGAGGCCATAATTGACGAAATAAAAAACGCATTGCAACAATATAAAATAGGAATATACAACACATAAAATACCTTACTAATCATGAGTTACTATCAAATAAACAACTTAGAAGAATACTTTAAGCATTACAAAAAATCTATTCGTGAACCCAAAAAATTCTGGGACAAAATTGCTGCCGAAAATTTTACTTGGTACCAGCAATGGGACAAAGTAGTCGACTTTAATATGGCTGAAGCCGAAATAAAATGGTTTACCGGTGCCAAAGTAAACATTACCAAAAACTGTATCGACAGGCATCTTGCTAAAAAAGGTGACAAAACAGCTATTATTTTTGAACCGAACGACCCTAATGAAGAAGCTTTACATATTTCGTATAACGAATTGTATGAGCGCGTAAGCAAAATGGCCAACGTTCTTCGTGATCAAGGCATCGAAAAAGGAGACCGTGTGTGTATTTATTTGCCAATGATTCCGGAATTAGCCATTGCAACTTTAGCGTGTGCCCGTATTGGAGCAATTCACTCTGTTGTCTTTGCTGGTTTTTCGGCATCAGCAGTAGCAGCGCGAATCAATGACAGTGCTTGTAAAATGGTCATCACTTCGGACGGTGGTTACCGCGGTAATAAAACAATAGACTTAAAAGGCATTGTTGACGAAGCTTTGACAACTTGCCCAAGTGTTGAAAAAGTTTTGGTTGCTAAGAGAATTTATAGCGAAATTGATATGAAAGAAGGCCGCGACCAATGGCTACAACCTTTATTAGATCAAGCCATTGATAATAATGTGGCTGAAATTATGGATGCCGAAGATCCCTTATTTATTTTGTACACATCTGGCTCTACCGGAAAACCAAAAGGAATGGTACACACTACAGCTGGCTATATGGTCTACTCTGCGTACACATTCAAAAATGTTTTTAACTACCAAGACAATGATATATTTTGGTGTACCGCTGATATCGGATGGATCACAGGTCATTCTTACATTTTGTATGGACCATTGTTAAACGGAGCAACCACAGTCATTTTCGAAGGCGTTCCCTCCTATCCTGATTTTAGTCGTTTTTGGCAAACGATAGAAAAACATAAAGTCACGCAGTTTTACACCGCTCCAACAGCGATTAGAGCTTTGGCAAAAGAGAGTATCGAGTATGTTCAAAGATACCAATTGACTTCCTTAAAAGTAATAGGATCTGTAGGTGAGCCTATCAATGAAGAGGCTTGGCATTGGTACAACAACCATGTGGGAGATAAAAGATGTCCGGTTGTAGATACGTGGTGGCAAACTGAAACTGGCGGTATTATGATTTCGCCACTTGCTTTTGTCACTCCAACCAAACCAACTTATGCCTCCTTACCATTACCTGGAATTCAACCTGTATTAATGGATCCAAAGCGAAATGAAATCGAAGGCAACCAAGTAACAGGTAGCTTGTGTATTAAATTTCCGTGGCCGGGAATTGCACGCACCATTTGGGGCGATCATCAAAGGTATAAAGAAACCTATTTTTCAACCTTTCCGGGGAAATATTTTACGGGTGATGGCGCTTTGAGAGACGAAGTTGGGTATTACAGAATCACTGGCCGTGTAGATGATGTTGTCATTGTTTCAGGCCATAATTTAGGTACCGCTCCAATTGAAGATGCAATTAATGAACATCCTGCAGTTGCTGAATCAGCTATTGTTGGTTTCCCTCACGATGTTAAAGGAAATGCTTTGTATGGTTTTGTGATTTTAAAAGAAACCGGAGAATATCGCGATAGAGATAACCTAAGTAAAGAAATTAATCAACACATATCCGATCATATCGGACCTATTGCAAAACTAGATAAAATTCAGTTTGTATCTGGGTTACCAAAAACCCGTTCTGGAAAAATCATGCGTCGAATTTTGCGCAAAATTGCCGAGGGAGGTGATACCAATTTTGGTGACATTACCACTTTGCTAAATCCTGAAATCGTAGACGAAATTAGGCAAGGAAAACTATAACAGAAAACCAAAAAAAAGGCTGCTTTACAATTAAAGCAGCCTTTTTAAATTAAAGCAAATAGGTTTAGTTTTTAAGTAACTTCAACACTTTTTCTGCATTATTTTCATTTGTAGCCTTTACGATATAAAGCCCTTGATTCAAATCGCTAACTGAGAAAGATTGACCTACATTTCCAGTTCCTTTGAAGCTTTTAACTAATTGACCTGTGATCGAATAAACCTCTACTTTTACAATTGGTTCATTCAATATAAAAAACGAAGCTGCTGGATTAGGATACAAAACCAAAGTTTCTGCTTTTTCATAGTCAGCAATAGCTAAAGTAGCTGTTTTGTTACCAAAAATTTTGAATTCGCCTGCTTGCAATGGTATAGGTTGAGAAGTACTCGAAACTACTATCTCAGTATTGTCCATTAGATTATACCAGGTACCCGTATAAGGAAAACCAGAAGGTACAATTTGGTTATTGACATCAAAATTAGCCATGATCAAAACGTCTTTTAACTGAGTTGACGCAAGATCGTTATTGGTGATTTTAATATTTGGGAATAACGAACTACTGTTATTGATAGTCGCCGTTCCTAAAAACACAGGCTCCATGGTTTTCAAAGTAATCATTTTGGCCCAATCGTCGTAAATTTTACTTCTGTTGGTATCACCTAACCAATTGCCCGTCCATTGCGGTTGTGGTTTAGTGTCTAGTTTACAATCACCAGAAGTAGCATCTGATGGCGAGTTTACAGTACCATTGTTACAAGAAAAGATTGATTTTTCCCATCCTAATTCGCCAAACTGCCAAATCATTTTTGGTCCTGGAACCAAAAGAGAAACCGCACCTAGCGCCGACATTCTTGACAAGGCCACATTCAAATTCTTTACATCATGGTTTGCATTACTTGAGTTACCCGATTGTAGGTTATTGTACATCAAACGTTCCTCATCATGACTCTCTGCATATCCCATCAAACGGTGGGCATTAAAACCACGACTTGCAGCGTTCATTCCAAAAATATTACCAGCAACTCCACGAGTAAGATTATTGTATTGGCTAGTTAAAATACCCCACATCATGACACCTTTGCTAGGAGTTTCATTTAACCTATAGTTCGCCCATTGTTGCTCTTCGTCATTGCCACCTAGATGTTCAAAAATAACATAATGAGTTGGATCCAAATTCCAAGAATAATCAGCATACTTACGCAACACATCTATACGATCTTGTTGTCTGTTTCCTGTACAATTTTCTTGACCACCGGCCACATTTACAGGACAATTTTGCGTAAAACCTTTGGTTAAATCCCAACGGAAACCATCAATTTTATATTCCTCAACCCATTGTTTAATAACACGTTGTACATAATTTTGTGTTCTTGGCTGTTGGTGATTAAAATCTTCACCTACGCTATAACTATGCATTGCCGTAGTATTAAAGTATGGATTCTCAATAGATGGAGAACCCCAGCCATCACCATCAGGATCGTTCATCCACATACGAAGCATCGGGTTTCTACCAAAAGCGTGATTCAAAGCCAAATCTAAAATAACAGCAATTCCGTTTTGATGGCATAGGTCAACGAACTCTTTAAACTTATCTGATGTACCATAAAATTTATCCAATGCCATATGGAAGGAAGTATTGTAACCCCAACTTTCGTTACCTTCATACTCCATTACAGGCATCAATTCGATCGCATTAATTTTCAAATTCTTGAAATAATCAATTTTATCAATCAAATCTTGGTAACTGCGGTTGGCATCAAAATCACGAACTAACAATTCATAAACTACCAGTTTTTCTTTGGCAGGTTTTACAAAATTGGTTGTTGCAGCGCTCCAAGCATAAGGCGTTTTACCCGTTTGTAACACTGTTACCTCACGCTCCTGACCCGCAGGATAAACCGGCATATTTGGATATTTAGAAGCAGGAATACCGCCATCATCAAAAGGAGATAGAACTAAAGTAGAGTATGGATCAGCTGTTTTTACTAAAGATGGTGTTCCTGCAATAGGTGTTTGATCAACTACCCAATACTGATAGGTATAATTTACTCCCGATGTTAAGCCCGTTAACTCTAACCAAAATTTAGTAGAATTTGGATCTTTTTTCATGGCATACGCTGCCGTTGGTTGCCAATTATTAAAACTTCCTGCCACGTAAACAAAGTCTTTAAAAGGAGCATCTAAAACCAATGTCGCTTTAGTTGCATCAGTAGCATTGTAATTAACACCATCAACCAAGCCAGCCGGAATTGCTTCGCTAACCGCATTAGGATTAACAATAGCATTAAATTTTTTAATGATTACAGTACTTCCTTGCGTTACTTGAAGTTCATAATTTTGATTAGCTGTGATGTTGGTATGACTAAAACTATAATTAGCAGTAGCAGCATTAGTATTAAGTGTTACTCCATTTGCTTTAAGCACGTAACTAGCAGTGCCTCCACTATTATTGGCTGCAATATTTAGGCTCCCACCAGAGGATATGATGTTTGCACTATTTTCAGCAGGACTAGTTAAGTTGACTTGAAAAGCCCCTACATCAACTAAATTATCCTGCGATTTTTTGTCGCCGGTTCCATCTTTGGCCTTTACCAAAAACCCAATTCTACCAATAGATGCTCTGTTATAAAAAACAGTTGGTGTAAATGTTATTGTGTAGGTATCAGTAGCTGAATTGTAGTTAAATCGGTTGGCTTCGTTAGAGGCCGTCCAAGAACCATTAGTAGGACAATCTTGTAAATTAGCCCTGTTGGTATCGAAAGACCAAGACCAAAGATACAAAGCATTACCCGTGACACCCCATGCAGCCTCATTTACCGCAGAACCATTGATGGTAATGGTTATTGAAGTAGTGGCTTCAAAAGTAGGTGGGTTAATTGAATACGGTATGTTTTGTTGTTGTGCTGAAGCAATAAGGCCAAGGCACAAAAACAAAAAGAGTATTATTTTTTTCATAGTTATATATATTTTGGAAAAATAAAAAAAAGGGCTCTCTAAAATGAAAGCCCTTTCTATTTGCAAAAACAATTAGTTTAAGGTAATTGTTTTTGCAGTGTAGTCTATTTTGAATACTCTTGAGCCAGTTGGTCCCACGTATTTAAAATTACTGTCACCATCATTAGCATTTACCAACTCTGGTGTAATTGTAAATCCTAAATTAGAAAAGTAAGGATAATTTCTACTAGAATCCCAGTTTCCGTTACTTGTAAAATTATTTCCTAAGAAAATACGGAAAGCCTCTCCACTTTTTAATACAACAGCTACTTGAAATACATTTGTTTGTCCAGGAATCAAAGGAAACTCTGTTTCTGCATCATTATCCCAAGTCCATCCCCCTGGAGTAGCTGCTCCAACTAACCAGTGTGAAGACGCTAGAGGAACACGATAAGGTGTCACTTTTATTGTAAATGAATTTGAAAACTGAGCCGCAGTTGCTGCTGCACCTACAGATGATTTGATTCGAATGTCAACCAAATTTTCTTGCTTATCTACAAAACCACCATTAATCAATGCTGAGTTTAACTCTGCCACGGTAACGCTTTTAAAACGGTTTGTTGTGGTTGTTACTACAGTTGGGCTAGCAAATTTAGTACCTGCCTTTGCAATTTCTATACTATAATTTACAACAGTTGAAGTTCCAGCGTAAGCGGCATCATCCCAAACCATTGTTGTAGCAATATCCTTCTCGGTTGCTTTTGTAAGAACAATGTTGAAATCACCTTTTGGAGTTAATAAAACCGGAGCTGTGGTAGCTGCAACCGGCTCTCTGTCGGTATTTTGAATATCATCTGTACATGAAATGGCCACTAAAGTTAGCATAGCCAATACAATTTTATTAAAGTTTTTCATTTTATGTGTTTTTTTAAATTATTTAAAATTTTAATATCCTGTGTTTTGAGTCAAATTAGGATTAGCAGTAATTGAAGCATTTGGTAATGGGAAAACGTTCAATTCAGATCCGAATGAAGTTCCGTTAGCAATATTTCCTTTCCATGCCCAATTGTAAGAACCACCACCATATTTATTGAAACGAATTAAATCTTGACGTCTATGGCCTTCCCAGTGCAACTCACGAGATCTCTCGTCAATCATAAAATCAAGAGTAACTTGAGATTGAGTAACATTTGCAATAGTAGCTCCTCCATTTGCACGCTGTCTCAAAGCGTTAATATAAGTAAGCGATTGTGCAGAAGCATTAGCTACATTATTTGTATTGGTAGCTCCATCTTTGCGCATTTGTGCTTCGGCATACATTAAATAGGCATCAGCCAATCTGAAAAGAGGAAAATCAGTATCAACGAAAGTAGAGTTTACCCCTGCAATACCTGTTGACGTCTTGTTACTATACTTACGTAAAATATAGCCTTGACCTGCGTTTGTCAAATCAGCAATATCAATAGGACGAGAACCTGCTGAATAGGTTTTTCTAACATCATTATTGAATTGTGATCCATCAAATTTTTCAACAAACTGTCTTCTAAGTCTAAGGGCACCACCCCAACCTCCAACAGCAAACTCAGCACCATTAGATTCTACTGAACCTACTTGACCGTTAATCATAACGGTAGTTGCTCCAAAGTTTTGCGTTTTTACTCCATCAGATTGAAGAGTGAAAATCATTTCAGG
The DNA here is from genome assembly GCA_964566045.1 of uncultured Flavobacterium sp. GTDB lineage: Bacteria > Bacteroidota > Bacteroidia > Flavobacteriales > Flavobacteriaceae > Flavobacterium. Next base: position 29,336 of record CAZMHK010000009.1, on the reverse strand, counting down.
CGAAGTATGATTGTTTGCATTGAAATTGTCCAAATATTTAGGTGCTAGAATGTACCCTCCAGCAATAACTTCCTGACATTTAGCCATACATTCAGCAAATTTTGGTGTTCCAATATATACTTGAGCATTCAAATACATTTTTGCCAAAATCATTTGAGCCATTGCTTTATCTAGTCTTCCGTACTCATTAGTTCTTGCAGCTTTCAAATTTGGAATAACCTCATTCAGTTCTTTTTCGATAAATGCAAAAAGTTGCTGTCTATCGTACTGCGGTCCTCTAAAGTTTAAAGGATCATTTTCAGTAATAAATGGTGCTTTTCCAAACAAGTCCATCATGTTGTAGTAAGCAAAAGCTCTTAAAACACGAACTTCATTCCTGTACATTGCTATTTCTGCCACATCGGCTGAATTAGTAATACCTCTAGAACTTAATAGAGCTGGTGTAGACTGTCTTAAAAAATCGTTTGCAATTGCAACCTCTGCCATAGTTCTACTAAACATTCCTAATAAAATCGGATTTGCAGCAGTCCAATTATTTCTTTGTAGCTCTGCTGTTCCTTCGTCATTTTCGTAAGTCCACACTACTTCATCAGTAGTCAAGTTTTGTAAATACCACATACAACGTCCAAACTGACTTGTACCAGCATCAATACCTTGTAGGAAAGAAGAACCAGCGTCTCCAGTACCTGTTAAGCTAAGGTTTCCGTACACACCACCAAGTGCTTGTTTGTAACCTTGTGGTGTAGCAAACAACTCTGCAGGGGTGAGAATACGAGCATCCTCTGCCACAACATCTAAATCACTCGTACACGATTGCAATGCCGCGAAAGCGAATAGTACGTAAATAAAATTTATTTTTTTCATGATCTAATTATTAAAATTTAACATTAACCCCACCTAAAATAGAACGCTGTCTTGGATATATTGTAGCATCTACTCCATTGTTTGCTACTTCTGGATCTAATCCTGAGTAATCAGAAAGTACAAAAACATTTTGCATTCCAGCAAACAATCGTAAAGATGCTTTACCCTCTAACCATTTAGGGAATGTGTAACCAAGTGTAATGTTATCCATTCGCAAAAACGATGCATTCTCAACGAACAAATCAGACAATACTACATTTGAAGTAGTTGTAAAATCAGTATCTAAAACAGAACTTGGAATATTTCCAACTGTTGCTCCACTTACTAATTGATTGTATTGTGCTCTACCAGCATTCACAGCATTAAATACTCTGTTACCAACGCTAGCTCTTAAATTAAAAGAGAAATCAAGATTTTTATAGTTCAAAGTAGATGCAAAACCAAAAGTTGCTTTTGGATCTGGATTTCTGTATACATACTTATCGCTTGAATTGATTACTCCATCATTATTGATATCAGAATATGCATTTTCAATTGGTTTACCAGCAGTATCAAATAATTGTTTGTATAATAAGAACGAGTTTGGAGCAAAACCTACTTGGTGTACTTGACCCTGTGTACCTGTTCCTGCAATAAGGTCACCAACTATTATAAAATCAGAATTAAGCTTTGTTATTTCACGTTGAAAAACAGTAGCATTAAAGTTTAAATTCCAATTTACAGCCTCTGTTCTTACAACGTCAGCACTCAAAGATAATTCAGCTCCCTTAGTGGTAAAACTACCAATGTTTTGCCAAGATCTGTTTGAAAAATTACTTCCGTCAGCGGTAGCAACATCTGCTAACAAATCTTTAGAATCTTTGTAAAAAACCTCTACACTACCTGTGATTCTGTTGTCATACAAACCAAAATCTAATCCCGCATTATAGGTAGTTGTCTCTTCCCACTTTAGGTTAGCACTTTGTCTTGCAGATACCGCAATTGGCAAAGCCACAGAACCAAAAAAGTATTGAGAACTTCCGCTTCCTAGACGATACTGTTGCAAGTAATCGTTATTGTTTCCTATGTCTTGCTGACCAGTAATACCATACCCTAATCTTAGTTTTAAATCAGACACTGTTGTACTATTAGCAAAAAAATCTTCTTTTAACTTCCAAGCAAATGCAGCAGCTGGAAAATTAGCCCATCTACTATCTTTGTCAAAACGCGAAGAACCATCTCTTCTGTATGATAAAGTTAATAAATATTTATCTTTAAAGTTCAAATTAGATCTTCCAAAGAAACCAATATTAACGCGGTCATAATCAATGTTCAGCTGTGGGAAACCTGTAGGACCTGTTGGTAAATTAGGATCATTTCTATTTCCTGTAACATAATTAAATGAATCCCATTTTTGATACGAATAACCACCAGTAACATCGTATACTAAGTCTTTATAAGTGTTATTGTATACTAAATAAGCATCAAGTAATTTATTTTTTCTTGAACTTTCAGAAAATTCATTTGTACCAAAAGGAATATCGTTATTAGAACCACTACTTGCAGCAAATAGCGAAGCTACTCTTGTACGTTCTCCGTCAGCTTGGTCATAACCAACATTTACAACAGCACGTAATGCTGGCATGAAATGAAATTTATAATCAACCTCAAAGTTACCAAAAACTCTATTGTTCACACCATTATCAAACGTCTGCATAAGCTGTGCCACAGGGTTTCTTGGAGTTTGCGGTAAAAGTTTATTATCAGTACGATTGTAATATTCAAAGAAACCACCATAGATCGAACCCGCACTGTAAATTGGTTGCGTAGGATCAAAACGTATTGCAGAACCTTCAACACCGTCAGCAAATCTATTCTTCTCGTTAGAATAATTCGCGTTTAACTTTATTTTTAAATGGTCTTTTAAGAATGATGGATTCATAGCTAATCCAACTGTATTTCTGTTAAAAGCATTTGTCAAACGCAAGCCTTCTTGAAAAGTATTTCCAATTGTTATACGAGTAGGAATAGTGTTAAATAAATTCCCTCTTATAGAAACGTTGTTGTCAACAAAATCAGTTCTTCTGTAGATAGCTTTTTGCCAATCTGTATTTGCGTTCCCTAATTTTGATACATCACTCGGACGTTTATCTGCAATTAATGCTCTAAACTCATCCGCGCCAAAAACAGGAATGGTTTTATCTAATGATCCACTTCCGTATTGAAAGTTATAGTCAACGGCTAAATTTTTACCTCCTTTTTTAGTGGTAATAATGATCACACCATTAGAAGCTCTTGAACCGTATATTGCAGTTGCTGAAGCATCTTTTAAAACAGTCATCGACTCAATAGTACTTGGGTTTAGTGATGCTAAAATAGAAGTAGATCCAACACCAGCCGTATTCTCAATTGGCAAACCATCAATAACGATCAATGGATCATTACTTGCAAATAAGGATGATCCACCACGAATTCTGATTTGAGAACCAGAACCTGGCGCTCCACTAGTATTCACAGTTAAACCCGCTACTCTACCGTTTAACAAATTCTCAGCAGTAACGTTTGCTCCTTTATTGAAATCTTTTGTTGTCACCACAGTAACGGCACCGGTTGCGTCTTTTTTCTTAACATTACCGTAACCTACTTGCACCACCACCTCTTTTAATTGGTTCGGGTCTTCTTTCAGTGACACATTAACTGCTTTTTGACCTGCATATTCTACTGTTGATTTATTGTAACCAATAAATGAAAAGACAAGTTTATCACCTGTTTTAACATTTCCAATTTGATAGGTTCCGTCAAAGTTAGTAGATACTCCGTTTGTTGTACCTTGTACAACAACATTCACTCCAGGTAAAGGTTGCCCAGAATCTTTGTCTAACACTGTTCCCTTAACAGTATCCTGAGCCAGAACACTAAAAGGAAGAAGCAGTACTAACATCAACAACTTTTTGTAAATTGTTTTCATACTTTTTGTTTAATTTAATTTGATTTTTTTGGTTGAGTTTTCACCCTTAACTATTACTTCGAATGTTAAATCTATGTAAAATTTATGATTCACAATAACCCACAAATTTAATACAGTTACGAAAACGTAATAGTGTTGAAAACTTTCTGATTTATTGAAATTTTCAGCGCTTTATTTACCATTTGTAAAATTAAATTTTACCTTTATTACGAATTAAATTATTACACAACTCAAAGCATGAAAAGGAAGATAACGCTTAAACAAATCGCAAAGGAATTAGACGTATCTATTTCGACCGTTTCTAAGTCATTAAGAAACAGTCTCGAAATAGGCGAAGAAACCCGACTTAAAGTGCAAGCTTTCGCTAAATTTTACAATTACAAACCAAACAATATTGCCTTAAGCCTGAAAAACAGGAAAACCAAGGCAATTGGAATTATTATTCCTGAAATCGTACACTATTTTTTCTCTACCGTAATTAATGGTATCGAACAAGTTGCAAATGAGCACGGCTATAGTGTTATCATTTGCCTTTCGGACGATTCGTTTGATAAAGAAGTCCTTAATATGGAGATGCTTGCTAATGGCAGCATTGACGGTTTTATCATGTCATTATCAAAAGAAACACAATTTAGAGGCGATTTTCATCATATTACCGAAGTAATCAATCAAGGAATGCCTGTCGTTATGTTTGACCGCGTGACTAACGACATTTTGTGTGACAAAGTAATTATTGACGACCAATCAGCAGCCTACGAAGCGGTTCAAAGTTTAATTGATAAAGGCAGAAAAAAAATAGCCCTCGTTACCACCGTAGACTATGTTAGTGTAGGCAAGCTCCGTACCGATGGCTACACCAAAGCATTGCTTGACAACGACATTCCTTTTGATGAAGATCTGATCATTAAGATTGAAGATGTAGATACCTGCGAAATCACAATTGGCAAACTTTTGGAAGACAAAGCTATTGATGCGGTATTTGCAGTTAACGAATTATTCGCAGTTACTATCATCAAAACAGCAAGTAAAATCGGACTCAATGTACCACGTGATTTAGCCGTGATTGCATTTACTGATGGAATCATTTCAAAATACTCTACTCCTACGATAACAACTGTAAGTCAAAGTGGTATAAAAATGGGAAACAAAGCTGCAAAAATGTTAATTGATCGCCTTGAGGCGGATGAAGATGAAGAAGACGAAAATTATAAAACCGAAGTAATAGAGACTCATTTGATAGAAAGAGAATCAACTAATTAGCTTTTAAATGTTAAATTTTACGCAACTACAACCTTGTAGTTAAAAAAGTTCGCTGGTATTGGATTCTGAAAAATAAAAGTTTCAATTATCTTTCTATATTTACGCCTCAAAACTTTAACTTTTACTTCGAAAATTAAGATAAGTTTTGATAAGCATAGCGCTTATCGTATTAATATTTAAATTACGATAATGGAAAAGCGTAGATTAAGTTTCTGGCAAATTTGGAACATGAGTTTCGGATTTCTGGGAATTCAAATGGGTTTTGCTCTGCAAAATGCTAATGCCAGCAGAATTCTTCAAATTTTTGGCGCCGACGTACACGAACTATCCTGGTTTTGGATTATCGCTCCTTTAATGGGTCTTATTGTACAACCAGTTATAGGTCATTACAGCGATAAGACATGGGGGAAATTTGGCCGAAGAAAACCCTTCTTTCTAGTTGGTGCACTCCTAGCTTCAATTGGCCTCATTCTAATGCCACAAGCCGAAATTTTCATTTCATTTTTGCCTGCACTTTGGGTGGGAGCCGGAATGCTTATGATTATGGACGCCTCGTTTAACATTGCCATGGAACCGTTTCGTGCCTTGGTTGGCGATAATTTACGTACTGACCAACGCACTTTAGGATTTAGCGTTCAAACCGCCTTAATTGGCTTTGGCGCTGTAATTGGATCTTGGTTACCTTACGTTTTAACCAATTGGTTTGGCGTTTCTAACCGTGAAGAAAACGGTGGGGTTCCAATGCACTTAATCTTATCGTTTGTAATTGGTGCGCTCATTTTAATTGCCTCTATATTGGTGTCTATTTTTTCAACCAAAGAATATTCACCAGAAGAATTGGCTCAATTTGAAGACGAACAATTGCACGCGCAAATCACAGAAAAATCAACTAAAGAATCTACATTATTTGACATTTTTGACGATTTTAGAAAAATGCCAACCACAATGCGTCAATTGAGTTGGGTACAGTTTTTTTCGTGGTTCGGTCTTTTTGGAATGTGGGTTTTTACAACTCCAGCTATCGCCCATCACATTTACAACTTACCAATTTCCGATAGCAAAAGCGAAGCTTATCAAAATGCGGGTGACTGGGTTGGTGTTCTTTTCGGAATTTACAATTTAGTTTCTGCTTTTTATGCTTTTGCCTTACCGTACATCGCTAAACAAATAGGGCGTCGTTTAACGCACTCTATTTCTTTAGTAATTGGAGGTATCGGACTTATTTCAATTTATTTTGTCCCAAACGAAGATTGGCTTATCGCCTCTATGATTGGAGTCGGAATTGCTTGGGCTAGTATTTTATCTATGCCATATGCCATTTTAGCCGGTTCTATAACACCTAAAAAAATGGGAGTGTACATGGGTATTTTCAACTTTTTCGTTGTAATTCCACAAATTATCAATGCCTTAATTGGCGGACCATTAGTAAAATATTTATACAATGACAATGCTATTTTCGCATTAGTCACCAGTGGAATTAGCGTTTTAATTGCAGCCGCATTAGTTGCAAAAGTGAAAGATGTTGACGACCAAATAAAAAAATAATAATGACTACAAAAGCATTTATATTCGACCTTGACGGCGTAATTGTAGATACAGCTAAATACCATTATTTGGCTTGGAAAAAAATTGCCAATTCACTTGACATCGATTTTACACACGAACACAATGAATTATTAAAAGGAGTAAGCCGCGTGCGCTCTTTGGATATCATTTTAGATTTAGGAAAAATTGATGCTTCGCAAGAACAAAAAGACCAATGGCTCTTTCAAAAAAACGAAGACTACCTCTCCTATTTAGTTGACATGGATTCTAGCGAAATTTTACCGGGAGTAGTTCCTGTTTTGGAATTTTTAAAAGAAAAAGGTCAAAAAATTGCCTTAGGATCCGCCAGTAAAAATGCAAGACCTATTTTAGAAAAAACCGGAATCGCTTCTTTTTTTGATGCCATCGTTGACGGAAATGATGTAAATAATGCCAAGCCTGATCCCGAAGTTTTTTTAACCGCCGCACGACTCGTGAACGCAACGCCTGAAAACGCTATTGTTTTTGAAGACTCAGTAGCAGGAATTCAAGCCGCAAACATTGCCAACATGATTAGCATTGGAATTGGTGATGCAGCAACCTTGCAAGAGGCAAAATACATTTTTACAGATTTTACAGCAATGGATGAAAATTTCCTTGCCCAATTAATACAATAAATAGATAAAATATTTTAAAGTTTTCGAGACTACTTGAAACCTTAGCCGTAGTGAAACCAAATTGTAGGTGCCGCATCGGAACAAAACTTTAAACAAAAATTACAATGAATCAAGATTATATAAAAGCAGACAATTGGTCCATCATTGAAGAAGGATTTGATGTAGAGCGCGTAAAGTCATCCGAAAGCTTATTCAGCATCGCTAATGGCGCGATGGGACAAAGAGCTAACTTTGAAGAGCAGTATTCAGGCCACAGTTTTCAAGGAAGCTATATTGCCGGAATTTATTATCCTGATAAAACTAAAGTGGGTTGGTGGAAAAACGGCTACCCTGAATATTTTGCAAAAGTATTAAACGCTCCTAACTGGATTGGAATTGATATTGAAATCAATGACGAAAAACTGGACTTGAACACCTGTACCTCAGTGAGCAACTTTCGTCGTGAATTGAACATGAAAGAAGGTTGGTACCACCGCTCTTTTGAAGCTACACTGAAAAATGGAACTCAAATTGCAGTTGAAGTTCGACGTTTTTTATCATTAACATTAGACGAAGTTGGAGTTATTAATTACCAAATTACTCCATTGAATAAAGATGCTAAAATCATTTACAAACCTTATGTAGATGCTGGCGTAACCAATGAAGACGCCAACTGGGAAGAGAAATTCTGGGAAGTTTTAGATGTGAAAAAATCTGCTAATGATGCCTTTGTAACGGCTCAAACCTTTAAAACGCACTTTAAAGCTACCACGTTCATGCACAACACCATTTTAACCAATGGTGAAAAAACAGCTATTTCACCTTCGCACATTGATGCTACTGCCGAAAAAATTCAGTTCAGCTACGATGTTATTGTTGGTCAAGGTCAAAAATCATCTATTCAAAAAATTGGTGGTTACACGGTTTCATTAAACCATGAAAACACTATTACTGCTGCCGAAAAAGCTATTCAAGCTGCCTTAGCGTTGGGCTACGAGCAATTATTACAAGATCAAATTACTGCTTGGGCAAAAATTTGGGAAATGTCAGACATCACAATTGATGGCGATGTAAAGGCACAACAAGGAATTCGCTTCAATATTTTTCAGCTCAACCAAACGTACCTTGGTAAAGATTCTCGTTTGAACATTGGACCAAAAGGATTTACCGGAGAAAAATACGGCGGATCAACCTATTGGGATACCGAGGCGTATTGCATTCCGTTTTACATGGCGACAAAAGATCAAGAAGTAGCACGCAACTTGTTAACGTACCGCTACAATCAGCTGGATAAAGCCATTGAAAACGCTGCTAAACTAGGATTTACAAACGGTGCTGCTTTGTACCCGATGGTAACTATGAACGGTGAAGAATGCCACAACGAATGGGAAATTACTTTTGAAGAAATTCATAGAAATGGAGCGATCGCTTTTGCTATTTATAATTTTTACCGCTACACTGGCGATTACAGCTACATTCCTGAGAAAGGATTGGAAGTCTTGATCGGAATTGCACGTTTTTGGCACCAAAGAGCAAATTTCTCTACCAAATTAAACCAATACGTAATTCTTGGCGTTACAGGTCCTAATGAATACGAGAATAACGTAAACAATAATTTCTACACCAATTATATTGCTAAATGGTGTTTGGATTACACTTACGAGCAAATTCAAAAAGTATCACTTGAATATCCTGCAGACCATAAACGTGTCACTGAAAAAGTAAATATTACTGATATCGAATTACAAGCTTGGAAAAAAGTGGCTGACAATATGTACTTTCCATTTTCAGAAGAGCACAATGTTTACTTGCAACAAGATGGTTTCTTAGATAAAGAATTGGTTCGCGTAGCTGATTTAGATAAAAGTCAAAGACCGATCAATCAAAAATGGTCTTGGGATCGTATTTTGCGCTCGCCTTACATCAAACAAGCCGATGTTTTACAATGTTTTTATTTCTTTGAAGACCATTTTACAACCGAGCAATTAAAGAACAATTTCGAATTTTACGAATCGTTTACTGTTCATGAAAGTTCGCTTTCGCCATGCGTACACTCTATTCAAGCAGCAGTTTTGGATAAAATGGACATGGCTTACACCTTCTATTTAAGAACATCTCGTTTGGATCTAGATGATTACAACAAAGAAGTTGAGGAAGGTTGTCATATTACCTCTATGGCTGGAACTTGGATGAGTATTGTAGAAGGTTTTGGAGGAATGCGCGTGAAAGAAAATGTGCTTCATTTTTCTCCGAAAATCCCAAAAGAATGGACGGCTTACTCTTTTAAAATCAATTTCAGAAATCAAATTTTAACGGTAAACATCAACCACGACCAAACCACGTTCTCAGTTGATGGCGACACGACTTTGGAGATTATGGTAAATGGTAATCCTGTTACCGTACAAAATTCAAACTTGGCCACTGTGTAATAGAATTGTTCTATTTTACAGCTGCAAAAGTCAAAATGCTATACTTACAATCCCAATTTTAATTGGGATTGTTTACTTAAAACAGTTTTGAAAAGTGAATAAATTTCAAAACTAACGCTTACTAACTACTCGTTTCATTGAATTAATAGGTTTCAAGTACATTTTCAAAATAAAAGCTTAATGAAAAAATTAATCGTATTCCTTCTATTTATGACTAGTATCGCAAATGCACAAATTGAAAAAGTTGAACCGCCATTTTGGTATGCCGGTATGCAACACAGTGCGGTACAAATTTTATTTTACGGAAAAGACATCAGCCAATATCAAGTTTCAGCCTCGAACAATATTGCGATAACGGATATTAAAAAAACTGAAAATCCAAACTACTTATATGTCACTATCGACACCAAACAAGTAGCTGCCACTGATTTTGTTTTTACATTCAAACAAAAAGGCAAAAAAACACTGCAACAACCCTACAGTTTAAAAAACAGAAAAGCACAATCAGCAGAGCGTAAAGGTTTCGACTCTTCGGATGTGATGTATTTACTGATGCCAGACCGTTTTGCTAATGGCAATAAAAACAATGACAGTACAGAGGATACCAAAGAAAAGTACAACCGAGATTTACCTGGAGGAAGACACGGTGGCGATATCGAAGGGATTATTAAAAACCTAGATTACATTGCTGCAACAGGCGCTACAACCCTTTGGAGCACGCCACTTTGCGAAGACAACGATGCTAAATTCTCGTACCACACTTACGGACAATCAGATGTCTATAAAATTGATCCGCGTTATGGCACAAATCAAGATTATGCGCGCCTAGCAGCGGAGCTGCACAAACGCAAAATGAAATTGGTAATGGATTATGTCACCAACCATTGGGGAATCGAACATTGGATAATCAAAGATTTACCGACCAAAGACTGGATTAACCAATTTGAAAAATACACCCAAACCAATCACAAACGCACCGTTATTCATGACATCAATGCTTCTGAAATTGATAAAAAAGTAGCTATTGACGGATGGTTCGTTCCATCGATGCCTGATTTGAATTTAAAAAATCCACTTACTTTAAATTACTTAATTCAGAATGCTATTTGGTGGATTGAATTCGCTGATCTCGATGGATTTCGCGTTGACACTTACAACTATTCTGACCCAGCTGGAATTGCTACTTGGACAAAAGCAATCACCAACGAATACCCAAATTTTAATATTGTTGGCGAAGTTTGGATGCAAAGTCAAGCTCAAATGGCCTTTTGGCAAAAAGACAGTAAAGTGGCAGCAATTCAAAACTACAACTCAAACTTGCCAAGTGTGATGGATTTTACACTTTACGAAGCCACAACCAAAGCATTCAACGAAGACGATGCAGGATGGGACAAGGGCATGATGAAGTTTTACGACAATTTCGCAAATGATTTCTTGTATCCAAACCCAAACAATATTTTAGTCTTTGCTGAAAATCACGATACCAATCGCATCAACGAAACCTACAAAAACGACCTTCGCAAATACAAAATGGCCATGAGTGTTTTGGCAACTGTACGTGGTATTCCGCAAATTTACTACGGTAGCGAAATTGGAATGGCAGGTAACAAAGATAAAGGCGATGCTGCTATTCGTCAAGATTTCCCCGGCGGATGGGAAGGCGATACCAACAATGCTTTTACTGATACAGGACGAACTGAAGAACAAAAACAGTATTTCGATTTTACTTCTAAATTATTCAATTGGAGGAAATCAAAATCAGCTATTCATACTGGAAATATGACGCATTACATTCCAGAAAAAAACGTATATGTTTACTTCCGATACAATACAGAAGATGCGGTGATGGTGATTATAAACAACAGCAATGATAAAAAAACAGTCCCAACCGATCGCTTTAAAGAAAACATTAAAAACTTTACATCTGGAAAAGAAGTTATTTCAGAACAAACTTTTGATATCACCAAAGAGGTAACGCTTGAACCAAAATCAGTTTTGATTCTGGAGCTGAGATAATTTTAACCATATCAGTCATTTAAGAAACTCCAAAGTAACTTAATTGACTTATATGTTTCAAAAAAACAATCATTTAAAATGAAGAAATATTCTATCCCAATGCTACTTTTAGGCTTGAGCCTGTTGAGTAGTTGCAACAGTGCTAAATCTGTAGTTCAAAACAACCAAACTCCTTTTGTTTGGGAAGGTGCTAATGTGTACTTTTTGATGACGGATCGTTTTAATAATGGCGACAAATCCAACGACTTAAACTTTGACAGAAATAAAACCACGGGAAAACTGCGCGGATTTGAAGGTGGCGACATCAAAGGGATCTCTCAAAAAATTGACGAAGGCTATTTTGACAAACTCGGCATTAATGCTATTTGGTTTACGCCAGTGGTTGAACAAATTCACGATGGCGTTGACGAAGGCACTGGTTTGAGTTATGGCTTTCACGGCTATTGGGCCAAAGATTGGACGGCTTTAGACCCGCACTTTGGAACGAAAGAAGATTTAGCAGCATTGGTTCAAAAAGCCCATGCACACGGCATCCGAATCATTCTTGACGGAGTTATCAATCACACCGGGCCGGTTACTCCTATTGATATGGTTTGGCCACAAGATTGGGTTCGAACAGGACCAACTTGCGATTATAAATCATTTGAAAACACAACTGCCTGCACGCTCGTAGCTAACTTACCTGATGTTAAAACAGAAAGTAATCAAGCAGTGGCTTTACCTCCTTCTTTAATCGAAAAATGGAAAAAAGAAGGTCGTTACGAACAGGAAATGAAAGAACTGGATGCGTTTTTTGCTCGCACCGGATATCCAAGAGCACCAAAATATTACATCATCAAATGGTTGACGGATTACATTACTGAATACGGAATTGACGGCTACCGAGGCGATACCGTGAAACACACTGATGAAACAGTTTGGGCCGATTTCAAAACCCAATGTGATTACGCATTTGAAAATTGGAAAAAAAATAATCCAACCAAAGTGTTGGACTACAACTCCTTTTACACCATTGCCGAAGTCTATAATTATGGCATCAGTGGCGGTCAAGATTTTGATTTTGGCGATAAAAAAGTAAACTATTTCAAGAATGGTTTCAACAACATGATCAATTTCGAATTTAAGTGGGATGCGCAAAAAGACTACGAATTCATTTTCTCTAAATACTCGACCAAACTGAACAATGACTTAAAAGGATTTAGTGTTTTGAATTATATGTCTTCGCACGACGACGGCGCGCCATTTGATGCCAAACGTACTAAAAACAAGGAAACAGGAACCAAATTATTGCTTTCGCCTGGAGTATCGCAAGTATATTACGGTGACGAAAGCGCTCGATCGTTAGCAATTGAAGGAACACAAGGTGATGCTACCTTACGTTCTTTTATGAATTGGGATGCTATTAAATCGAATTCTGAAACTCAAAAAACACTGTTGCATTGGCAAAAATTGGGTCAATTCAGAAAAAATCATCCATCAGTTGGAGCAGGAATTCACAAACAAATTTCAGCTCAACCTTATACTTTTTCTAGAACTTTCTCAAAAGGAGATTATACAGATAAAGTAGTTGTTGGATTGGATTTAAAAAGTGGAACTAAAGAACTTTCAGTGGGAACTATTTTCGCTGACGGAACCAAATTGATTGATGCTTATTCTGGAAAAGAATCTGTTGTTACTAATGGAAAAGTGACAATCGATACTGAATTTGACATTGTTTTGTTAGAATTAAAAAAATAAGTCTAAAAATAATAGTACCAGAACGCCTTTAGAAATGAAGGCGTTTTTTTTATGTTTACCTTTGCCTCAAAACCGAAAATAATGCTCAAAATTGGACATCGTGGCGCAAAAGGATACAAACCAGAGAATACTTTAGTTTCGTTTCAAAAAGCATTGGATCTGCAAGTAGACGGCATCGAACTCGATGTGCATTTGAGTGCTGATGGCGAAATAATCGTAATTCACGACGAAACTATTGACCGAACAACTGATGGAAAAGGTTTTGTAAACGAATTATCTTTGCAGGAATTGAAGGCTTTTTTAATAGATGAAAAACACGAAATCCCCACGCTCGAGGAAGTTTTTGATTTGGTAAACAAAAAGTGTTTCATCAATATCGAACTCAAAAGTCATGATGTAACTGATAAAGTAGTGGCGCTAATTGAAAAATACGTGAATAAAAAAGGCTGGAATTACGATCATTTTTTAGTTTCTAGTTTTGATTGGAATGCGTTGCAAGAAGTGTCGTTGTTAAATGATAAAATTGGCATCGGGGTTTTAACAGAAACCGATTTAGACTTGGCTTTGGCTTTCGCCAAAACGATACAAGCAAAATCCATTCATCCGTATTTTCATTTGATAACTCAAGAAAGTACAGCACTAATTCAGGCAAAAGGTTTTCAAGTTTTCCCATGGACCATCAATGAATTAGAAGACATTCAAAAAATAAAAACATACAACGTAAACGGAATCATAACCGATTTCCCCGACAGAATATGAATCAAAATTTCGAAATAATAATTGTAGGTGGTGGCGCAGCAGGATTTTTTACAGCGATTAATATCGTAGAAAAAAATCCAAAACTGAAAGTCGCAATTTTAGAACGCGGTGCTGAAGTATTGCAAAAAGTACGTATTTCCGGTGGTGGACGTTGCAATGTAACACACGCTTGCTTTGAACCGAACGAGTTGGTAAAATTTTATCCTCGTGGCGAAAAAGAATTGCGTGGTCCTTTTCATCAGTTTTGTTCAGGCGACACTATTGAATGGTTCGAGAAACATGGCGTAGAATTAAAAATCGAAGCCGACGGACGCATGTTCCCCGTTTCGAATTCCTCACAAACTATTATTGATTGTTTCTTGAAAGCCACACAGAAACTCGGAATCGCAGTTATTACAGGACAAAGCGTACAATCTATTTTCAATCCCGAAGTTTCGGGAGAAAATCTTTGGAAGATCGAAACACAAACCGAGAATTACCTTGTCGAAAAGTTAATTCTAGCCACGGGTAGCAATCCAAAAGTTTGGGAAATGCTACAAAATTTTGGTCATGCAGTTGTCAGCCCAGTTCCTTCCCTATTCACTTTCAACATTAAAGATTCCAGAATAAAAGAATTACCTGGCGTTGCCGCACAAGTAACCGTAACCGTAAAAGAAACTAAACTTTCATCCACAGGTCCTTTATTAATTACACATTGGGGAATGAGTGGTCCGGCAATTTTGAAACTCTCCGCCTGGGGAGCCCGAATCTTGCATGACAAAAATTATCAATTTACCATTTTCGTAAATTGGTTGAATGATGAAGACACAACGGATGTCGAAAAAAAGCTAAAAGACTTAAAACAAGAACACGCAAAAAAATCGGTTTCAAAAAAATCACCTTTCGAACTGACCAACAGGTTATGGGAAAGTTTGGTACTTGCTTCAGGAATTGAAGTGGAGACCAAATGGGCTGATTTATCGAAAACACAATTGCAAAATCTAGCCAATCAATTGACAAAAGGAACATTTCAAGTGAATGGAAAAAGTACTTTTAAGGAGGAGTTTGTAACTGCTGGCGGAATTGACTTAAAAGAAATAAATTTCAAAACTATGGAAAGTAAGTTGCATCAAAACCTCTATTTTGCTGGTGAAATTGTGAATATTGATGCTATAACTGGAGGCTTCAATTTTCAAAATGCGTGGACAAGTGGGTTTATTGTAGCTAACTCTATTTGATTTTAATTAACAAGAGTTTAAAACTTCAGTAAGTTTTATTTAAGATGATTCTGATACCTTTACTAGTCTATTATCAAAACTTTATGAAAACAAAATTACTCGCTTTACTTCTATTTGTGCTTTATCAAACTGGATTTTCACAAGTTACAGAGCGCATCCAAGGAAAAGTAGTTTTTGATAAAACTGTAGCAAACAAGGTCGAGGTTATCAATGCTACAAGTAAAAATGTCGCCTTAACAGATACTGAAGGTAAATTTACCATTACAGTTGAAGCCAACGATCAATTGGTTTTTGTAGCCAAAAATCACGAAATAAAAGAATTGAAAGTTACAGCTGCAATTTTAAAACAAGGTTTCATCAGCATGACTTTGGTCGCCAAAGTGGAAGAACTAAAAGAAGTAGTGGTACAAAACACTCCTTCCATCAAATTAAGTAAAGATGCTAAATGGGAACAAGCCAAAAAAGATCAATACACCTTAGAGAAAAATGCTAGCAAACTAAAAAATCCTGGGGTTTACGATGGCACCATTGAAAAAGGCATGGATTTAATGCGGATTGGTAAAATGATTGGAGGTTTGTTCAAAAAGAAGAATACCGACCTCGAGACTAAAGGTCCTGTATTACCGTTTACAGAGGCAGCAAAAACACAAATCGCAACAGAATTTTATATCGACACTTTACAGCTTCGTCAAGAAGAAATAGCTGCTTTTCTAGACTTTTGTAACAAAGACCCAAAGTCGAAAATAATTGCTGCACAACAAAATTTACTTTCGCTACAGGAATTCTTGAGTAGCAAAATATTGCATTTCAAAAGCCTGTAAAGTTTTAGCGACTAAATAAACTGCTTACTGATACTGAAAACTGTCAACTATCTATTCAACCACCAAATACTTCCGTTCAAAACCGCAGCAAAACTCACCCAAGCCAAATAAGGAATAAACAAATACCCCGCAATCTTGTTAATCTTTGCAAACTGAACATAGGTTTCGTAAATCATCAACCACAGTACAATTATTTCTAATCCTGCAAGCATTGGATTATGCAAACCAAAAAACAAGTACGACCACAAAGCATTTAGACCGAGTTGTATCAAAAAGAAAATTAAGGCTTTTTTCACAACCTCTTCATTGCTTTTAATTTCGTTCCACACCAATCCTGCAGCAACACCCATCATGGCATACAAGGTGCTCCAAACCGGTGCAAAAATCCAATTGGGCGGATTAAAACTAGGTTTGATCAAAGTTGGGTACCAAGTTGTAATGGCGGAGCGGGTAACCATTCCTGATGTATATCCAATAGCAAGACAAGCTGCAACCGCTATGATTATTTTGAGAAATTTGTTCATGAGACTTTTATTTTAACATCCAAAAGTACTCAAAACTTTGCAACTAATTGCGTACTAAACCAAGAAACAAATACAGTAAAAAAAGTATCTTTGCTTAAATTTTTTATTTTATGATTGCAGCAAACGATTTTATTCCATCATCATATACCAATACTGTTGAAAGCGGGAATTTTCAATTGAGCGCACCTAGTAATATTGCACTCGTAAAATACTGGGGAAAAAAAGAGAATCAAATTCCAGCTAATCCATCGGTGAGTTTTACGTTGAATAATTGCAAAACAATTACAAAATTGGCTTTCGCCAAAAAAGAAAACGACGGTTCTTTCTCTTTTGATTTGCTTTTTGAAGGACAACCTAAAGAAGATTTCAAACCGAAAATTCAAAAGTTTTTGGAGCGAATAGAAATTTATTTGCCGTTTTTAAAAGACTATCATTTTACGATTGATACCGAAAATACGTTTCCGCACAGTTCCGGAATTGCGTCATCGGCTTCTGGAATGGCAGCTTTGGCCATGAACTTGATGAGCTTAGAAAAAGCGTTAAACCCAGCCATGTCTGAAGATTATTTTTATCAAAAAGGGTCTTTACTTGCCCGTTTGGGTTCCGGAAGTGCTTGCCGAAGTGTTAAAGGACAAGTCGTGGTTTGGGGCAACCAAGCCAACATTCCGGGAAGTTCAGACTTATTTGGCGTGGAATTTCCGCATGCAATTCATGCTAATTTTAAAAATTTTCAAGACACAATTTTACTGGTTGACAAAGGTGAAAAACAAGTCTCGAGTACCGTTGGTCATGACTTGATGCACAACCATCCATTTGCCGAAAGGCGATTTGCTCAAGCGCATGAAAATCTAGATGCACTGATTACTATTTTTGAAAGTGGCGATTTAAACGCGTTTATCAAAATTGTAGAAAGCGAAGCCTTGACATTGCACGCCATGATGATGACTTCTATGCCGTATTTTATCTTGATGAAGCCAAACACATTACAAATCATTAATGCTATTTGGAAATTCAGAAACGAGACCAAAATACCTGTTTGTTTCACACTTGATGCTGGTGCCAATGTACACGTTTTGTATCCCGAAAACGTTAGCGAAAAAGTTTTGCAATTTATTAAAGACGAATTAGTTGGCTATTGTCAAAATGGGCAGTACATTTGTGATCAAATAGGAAACGGAGCAGCGCTTGTTTAATCTTTTTTTGTGTATCTTTAAACATTCTTAAAAAGAACGTGATGGATATTCAATCAGAAAAAATAGAATTGATCAAAATGTTACTTGCAACTACTGATGCATCTTTATTAGTAGCAGTTAGAAACGTTTTTGAAACACAACAACAAACCGTTTGGACGGAACTATCAGCCGAAGAACAAGAACAGATTGAAATTAAAATCCAAGAAGATAATCGAGGCGATCAATTGGATTTATAAAAAATAAATACATTATAATTACCAACCCCAAATTGTTAATTTAAAAATACATATGAAAGGACCATTATTTTACTCAAAAATATTACTATTTGGAGAATACGGAATCATTCGTGACTCAAAAGGGCTTTCTATTCCTTATAACTTTTACAACGGTGCTTTAAAAAGGGATGAAAATCCATCTGAAGAAGCAATCAAATCAAACGGGCATTTAAAACGATTTGTAAGTTATCTTGAAACTTTACAAACAGAGCAACCGGATTTGGTTACGTTTGACCTTGACCTATTAAAAGAAGACGTTAATACGGGAATGTATTTTGACTCAAGCATACCACAAGGTTACGGCGTAGGTAGTAGTGGCGCTTTAGTTGCAGCTATTTATGACAAGTATGCGCACAATAAAATCACGGTTTTAGAAAATCTGACTCGTGAAAAATTATTGCAGTTAAAAAACATCTTTTCTCAAATGGAGAGTTTTTTCCACGGAAAAAGTTCTGGTTTAGACCCTTTGAATAGCTACTTGAGTATTCCAATTTTGATTAATTCGAAAGACAACATCGAGGCAACAGGAATTCCAACTCAAAGTTTTGATGGTAAAGGTGCTGTATTTTTATTAGATTCAGGTATTGTGGGTGAAACCGCTCCGATGGTCAACATTTTTATGGAAAACTTGAAAGACAAAGGTTTTAGAACCATGTTGAAAAATCAATTCGTTAAATATACTGATGCTTGCGTTGAAAATTTCTTAGGCGGAGATATGAAATCACTATTCATGAACACAAAGAAACTTTCAAAAGTAGTTTTGAATAATTTTAAACCAATGATTCCGGAACAATTTCACGGCATTTGGCAACAAGGTATTGACAGCAACGATTACTACTTAAAATTATGTGGGTCAGGTGGAGGTGGCTACATTCTTGGTTTTACCGAAGACTTAGAAAAAGCAAAAGCTTCTCTCAAAGATTACAAACTAGAAGTAGTTTATCAGTTTTAAAAAATACAAACTCCCTGACCCATTCATCAGGGAGTTTCTTAATACACTCATTTGTACCACGTACTTAAATACTTTTTAACCAAATTACAATGTTAAGCAGACCAAACAAACTTCTAATCATGAAAATTGCAAGTTTGTTCTCTGTGGTGCGAGGATACAACATTCCTGTTATTATCATTGCACAATATTTATCTGCCATTTTTATATTGGCACCAGAAAAAAGAGCACTTGATCTTTTATTTCACCTCAACCTGTTTTTATTAGTTTTTGCGTCGTCATTAACAATTGCTTCAGGTTATATCATCAATAATTTTTACGACAGTCAAAAAGATTTAATCAACAGACCAACCAAGTCAATGTTAGATCGATTGGTGAGTCAAAAAACCAAATTGCAAGTCTATTTTACACTAAACTTTATCGTAGCTTTGATGGCACTTTTTGTTTCGTGGCGCGTATTTTTATTTTTTTCAGGATATATTTTCTTCATTTGGTTGTACTCTCACAAACTAAAAAAACAGACCGTCATTGGCAATTTAACCGCAGCAGTTTTGGCGGTGATGCCGTTTTTTGCTATCCTGCTATATTTTTATACACGTATCCCTTTTGAAGATATCGAAAATTACAAACAACAATTGGGAGTTATTTTTGCGCATGCTTCCTTTTTATTTTTGCTTTTATTGGTTCGCGAAATGATCAAAGACCTAGAAAACCTACAAGGAGATTTAGCCAACAACTACCCTACTATTCCAGTGGTTTACGGTGAAAAAGCGGCTAAAAAAGTAATTAGTTTTTTGACAATTTTATCTATTCTGCCAGTTTACATTTTAGTTGATGTTTATGATGTGGGCTACATGGCGATATACTTTTACAGCAGCTGTATTGTCCTCATCTTTTTTGTATTGTACTTATGGAAATCATCGGTAAAAAAAGACTATTTGGCCTTGCACAATGTCTTGAAATTTTTAATTGTTGCAGGCGTATTCTGTATTGTCTTAATTAATCCTGCCGTTTTGTGGCATGGAAAAAAGCTATTAATGACGATTTAAATTCTTTCTTGTTTTAACATTTCAAAAGTTAATTAAATAGGCGAGCAGACTTCCGATTGTCTAAATAGATATAAGCGTAATTACTTCTTTCAGCAGATTTTGGCCAACTTTGTTTGTATTGGATTTTTTCTACCATAAAGTAAAAGCTTGAACCGAAAGCAGTATATCGACAATTCAGTACAGCGAAACAGCTTCTAAAAAAACAACCTACTGATAGCAAGAACGCTAGCAGCAAACCACTTAGCGTTTTTATAATTATCGGTTATTGATTGTCAAGTATATAAATAGTATCTTTGCACGCACTAGGTCGCAAAGATGGGACTGAAGAAGTAAATTATTGGAATATTATGAATAACAAGGAAGGCAATAATAAGAAAAGTGGTGGAAGAGCAAACAGCTCAAGACCCAATTCAAATAAGCCAAAACCTGCCATGCAGAAGCGCGCTCAAGGGCCTAAAAAAGTAAAAGTAACCACTAAAGTTGCTGATATTGCTGCTGAAAAAGTAGAGAAAAAACCAAATCAAGCGCCTAAAAGACCGAAAGTTAAAGACGAAATTCGTTTGAACAAATACATTGCAAACTCTGGAGCTTGTTCTAGACGTGATGCGGATATTTACATCCAATCTGGGACGGTAAAAGTAAACGGAATTCCTGTAACCGAAATGGGATACATGGTAAAACCGGGCGATGTTGTGAATTTTGACGGAGCTACTTTGACTCCTGAGAAAAAAGTATACATCTTGTTGAACAAACCGAAAAACTTTACGACAGCTTTAGACGAAGGTCAAGAATTTCGTAATGTTTTAGAGTTAGTTAAAGGTTCAACTACTGCCAAAATTGGTCCAGTAGGAAGAATGGATAAAAACACTACAGGTTTGTTGTTGTTTACGAATGACACTGATATGATTCGTAAGTTTACCTTACCAAGTCAAAAATCATCTAAAATTTATCAGGTTTCTTTAGATAAAAATTTAAAGTTTGAAGATTTAGAAAAAATCCAAAAAGGATTAACACTAGATGGTCACCGTGTTTTTGTTGAAGAAGTAAGCTACATTGAAGGTGAAGCAAAAAGCGAAATCGGATTGAAATTACGTTCTTCAAATGTAAAAGTAGTTCGTTCTATCTTCGAACATTTTGATTACGATGTATTGCGTATTGACCGTGTGGCTTTTGCAGGATTGACTAAAAAGAATTTACCAAGAGGAAACTGGAGATTACTTACTGAACAAGAAATCATCAACTTGAAAAACGTTTAGTTTTTTAAAGCTCTTAAAAATACAAAGCCCTCCAAAATTAATTCTGGAGGGCTTTTTATTTGGAGTCTGTTTTTATACTATCCTCTTATTTTTTTAACCGGCTCTGGTTTTTTGTCCAGACCACGTTTTCTTAAAAGTGGTTCAATACTAGGCTCAGCTCCACGGAAACGTTTGTATAAGACCATCGGATCTTCAGTTCCGCCTTTTTCAAGTACATGAGTCCGGAATAATTTAGCTTTTTCTAGATTGAATAATGAAGTCGACTTAAATGCTTCGAAAGCATCGGTATCTAAAACTCCCGACCAAATATAACTGTAATAGCCAGAAGAATAGCCGCCCGAAAAAATATGACTAAAATATGTACTGCGGTATCTTGGGATAATTGATGGAATTAAACCAATTTTTGCCATGGCTGCTTTTTCAAAAGCGTTGGCATCAACAGTGATGTCTTTGGTTTGCGAGTGGTATTCTAAATCCAATAAAGAGGCTGCCAAGTATTCAGTCGTTGTAAAACCTTGGTCAAAAGTTCCTGCTTTTTTTAGTTTGTTTACTAACGTTTCTGGAATCACTTCGCCCGTTTTGTAGTGCTTCGCGTAAATTTTTAAAACCTCAGGCTCTGCTGCCCAATTTTCCATAATTTGCGATGGAAGCTCAACAAAATCTCTTGGAACGCTCGTTCCAGCCAAACTCCTGTACGTTACATTAGACAATAAACCGTGTAAAGCATGACCGAATTCATGAAAAAAGGTAGATACTTCATCAAAAGTTAACAAAGCAGGAGTCGTAGCAGTAGGCTTTGTGAAATTACAAACTATAGAAACTACAGGAGCAACACGCTTGCCATCAACCGTTTTTTGGCTACGGTAGGATGTCATCCAAGCACCTCCACGTTTCGACTCACGCGGGTGAAAATCCATGTACAAAACACCTAAGTGCGTTCCGTCTTTCTCCGTTACTTCCCAAGCCGTCACATCCTCATGATACGTTGGTACATTACTTAATGGTTTAATTTGAATACCGTATAAATTTTCAGTAACCTGAAAAACACCTTTGCGCACTTGGTCTAAACTGAAATAAGGTTTTAGCTCTTCTTCATCAAGATCAAAACGCTCTTTTCTGATTTTTTCGGTGTAATAACGCCAATCGTATGGCTGAACCGCACCTTTAATTCCATCTTTAGCCATCATTTTTTGAATGTCGGCCGCCTCATTTTTAGCCATTTCAAGAGCTGGTTTCCACAAATCATTCAATAATTTGTTTACATTTTCAGGTTTTTTAGCCATCGATTCTTCTAAAACATACGTTGCGTGTGAGGTATAACCCAACAATCGCGCTTTTTGACCTCTTAAATTAGCCAATTCTACCGCATTTTTTTTGTTATCGGCTGCATCGTCATGATTCGCTCTAGTTTGGTAGGCATTCCAAATCTGCTTGCGCAATTCTCTATTTGAACTGTATTGCAAAAACGGCATCACACTTGAATTAGAAAGTGTAAAAACCCATTTACCTTCTTTTCCTTTTGCTTTCGCATCTGCGGCAGCGGCATCAATAATTCCTTTTGGTAAACCTGCTAAATCTTTTTTATCAGCAATAACCAATTCATAACCGTTGGTTTCAGAAAGTATATTTTGTCCGTACTTTAAGCTCGTAAGCGATAAGGTTCCGTTGATTTTTCGCAAAGTTTCTTTATCAGCCGGAGACAAATTAGCGCCACTTCTAACAAAATCTTTGTAGGCATTGTCTAAAATTTTAGCTTGTTCTAAATTCAAACCCAAACTTTCTTTTTGGTTCCAAACCGACTTTACTCTTGCAAATAACTTTTCGTTCAAATAAATATTATCGCGGTGCGCCGATAAATTGGGTGCTGTTTCTTTAGCGATATTTTGAATCTCCTTATTAGTATTCGCAGAGTTCAAATTAGAAAAAACGGTATTCACATTAGCTAACAATTCGCCTGCATTTTCCATTGCTAAAATAGTATTCTCAAAAGTAGCAGGTTGCGTATTATTTGCAAAAGCATCAATTTCCGCTTGATGTTTCGCGATTCCTTCTAAAATAGCAGGTTTAAAATGCTCGTTCTTGATTTTGTCAAACGGCGGAACATTGAAAGGCGTGTTGTAAGCCTGAAAAAATGGATTCATAGTTGTGTTTTCTTGTTTTTCTTGTGCTTGGATGGTGAGCATATTTCCAATGACTAGCATCAGAAAAAGGGATTTCTTTCTCATTTTGATGTATTAATTAGTAACGTAAATTTAACCCAAATCCTTTTCATAAACCAATCGACGCTTTGCCTTAACTTAATTTTATGATTAGGAAAACGGACTTCATAGAAAGGATTTCACGTTCATGATTTAAGTATTGAAATAAAATCAATACATTAGCTATTTAAATCACAAACCGAAATTATGAAAAAAATAACCGTTCTACTTTTTACAGTAACAACTGCCCTGCTATTGGTAAACTGTAAATCTGAAGATAAAAAGCAAGATTTTACTAGCTTAACCAAAAGCTATTTTGACGATAAAAATGCACTAGATCCATTGAGTGCAACCCAAAGTGGTCAAAACCAGTACAACGATCAGCTACAATTTGAAATGACGGATAGTTACAGAAAAACGCAAGCTGCTTTTTTTGACAAATACCAAACTGCTTTGCAAAATATTGACGTAGGCGATTTATCTGAAGAAGAAAAAAACAGTTACGAAATCATCAAATGGGAAATTGAAGTTGGAAAAGAAGTGTTAGAGCAGCCAACTAATTTAATTCCGGTACATCAATTTTGGGGAACACACTTGACTATGGGTCAGTTTGCGGGTGGAACTGGTGCACAGCCTTTTAAAACAGAACAAGATTATACCAACTTTTTAAAACGTATGGACAAATATGCCGTTTGGATTGATTCGGCAATGGTCTACATGAAAAAAGGATTAGACAAAGGAGTGGTTTTACCAAAAGCGTTGACCGTAAAATTGATTCCGCAATTTGCTGAGATGGAAACTCCAAATATCGAAGACAATTTATTTTATTCGTCGATAAAATTAATGCCAGCATCGTTTCCTGAAAGCATCAAGAAAGACTTAACTGCAAAATATACGGCTACAATCACCACTAAATTGATTCCGCAGTACAAGAAAATGGCCGATTTTTTGAACAAAGAATACCTGCCAGCATCAAGAGCAACAAGCGGAATTGGTAGCTTACCTTTTGGGAAAAAACTATATGCAGCATATGTAAAACAATGGACTACTACCAATAAAACTCCTGAGGAAATTCATGAACTAGGATTGAAAGAAGTTGCGCGACTAACTGCCGAAATGGAAAAAGTAAAAGCTCAAGTAGGTTTCAAAGGCACCTTGATCGAGTTTTTTGAAGAAGTACGTAACAAGAAAGAATTAAAACCTTTTACCAAACCTGAAGAGGTAATTGCCAACTTTAACAGCATTTACACCCGAATTAAACCTAATGTTGACAAGCTATTTGCTTTACAGCCAAAAACAAAATTCGAGGTAAGACGCACCGAAGCTTTTAGAGAACAAACTGCCAGTGCCGAGTACAATCAAGGAACGGCTGATGGAACGCGTCCGGGGATTTTTTATGTTCCGATTCCGAATGTAAAAGAATACAATATGTATGGCGACGAAGATTTGTTTTTGCACGAAGCCATTCCTGGACATCATTTTCAAATTTCTTTACAGCAAGAAAACCAAAGTCTTCCTGATTTTAGAAAATTCAATTGGTTTGGCGCTTATGGTGAAGGTTGGGCTTTATACACCGAAAGTTTAGGTAAAGAGCTAGGTTTGTACCAAGATCCGTATCAATATTTTGGAATGTTGGGCAACGAAATGCACCGTGCGGTACGTTTAGTAGTTGATACTGGTTTACATTCAAAAGGCTGGACGAGAGAACAAGCTATTAAATATTCCTTAGCTAACGAAGCCGAAAGTGAAGCGAGTATTATTCCTGAAATAGAGCGTTACATGGCTATTCCTGGACAAGCTTTGTCATATAAAATTGGACAATTGAAAATAATGGAGCTTCGCAAAAAAGCCGAAACTAAAATGGGCACTAAATTTGATATTAAAAAGTTCCATGAAAAAGTATTGGAGTCAGGTGTGATGCCGCTTGCTTTACTAGAAATGAAAATCAACGCATGGATAAATGAAAAATAACACTATTAATAATAACTAACAACATTATGAAAAAACTAATTTTAAGCTTAGCTGCCATTACCATATGCTCGTTTGCAGCTAATAGTCAACGACTAATGGACAAACTTGACCCTACTTCGTCAGGAGCACTTTTTCGAAGCGATGTATTAAATAAAAAAGATTTAGCTAAAATTGAAGGATATTCACTTTTGGATACTGAATTTAGACTTGCAGATATAACCGGTATCAATCAACAAGTATTGGCGCGATACAACGCATTCACAGATATGGTTGAAGTTCAAAATGAAAAAAAAGAAGTGTTTTCTTTGATGAAAAAAGAGCCATTTACTACAATCTCAATTGCTCCCTTTCTTGATAAAATCAAATTAGTTAAATACACAACCAAAGAAGGCGTTGTGGAGGGTTATTTAGTTGAACTTTTCGCTAAGAACAACATCATTTTGTATCGCAAAGAAAAAATAATTCTTCAAAAAGGTAAAGAAGCAGTCAACTCTTACTCTCCCGCGACACCTGCTAAATATGTGAAAGCCGCTGACGAGTATTTTGTGAGTGTAAGAAATGAAACGACAGTAACAATGCCAAAAAACAAAAAAGAAATGCTGCTTTTATTTCCAGAAAAAGCAAATGAGATCACAAATTATCTTAAGAAAAACGATTTCTCAACAAAAGACGAAACAAGTGTACTCAACATGGTTCGCTTTTTAGCCGGATCTTAAAAAAAAGCTTCTCGTTTGAGAAGCTTTTTTTTGAACCGTACTGAACTACAACTCACTGACTCAACCTTAATAGGTGTTGTTTAATGTACCTCATTTTTTTAATTTGAAAATTACTTTTATCGTTCATTTCAAATTTCCCTTGTTTCAAATTCATTTTCCCCTAATTGATATTTAATCCGTTTTAAGGCAATCGCATAGCTACTACTTTAGCAGCATAGAAATCCTTAAAACAACTTATCATGAACACAACCGATGCAAAATTGAAATTTTTAACGCGTTACTCAACTTTTTTAACCTTACTAATGCTTTGCTTTTTTTTATTCTCCTTTAACAAACTAAAAGAGATTGAAAATTTTGAAGAAATCAACGTAAAAAGAATCAATATTATCGAAAACGATGGCACTATACGAATGGTTCTTAGCAATAAGGAATTACAACATTCAGGTAGAATGGATGGCAAAGATTGGGAAAAACGAGAAAGACCATCAGGACTTATTTTCTTTAACGATCAAGGCGATGAATGTGGTGGACTTATTTACCAAACTAAGCAAACAAAGAATGGCTTGATTTCTGGAATGTCAATTACGATGGACCGCTACAAGGACGATCAAGTTTTACAACTATCCAATCAAGAGTCAATTGTTAATGGCAAAATCATGTCGCAACGTGGCATCAACATCAATGATTATCCTGCAGAAAGTAATATTACTACAAGAATGGAACTATTTGCTCAAGCTGAAAAAATAACCGACCCTGAAACACGCAAAAAAAAGATCAATGAACTATACGAGCAACATGGTGAACGCAATCTATTGTTTTTAGGCAAAACCAGAGGAAACTCTCAAGGTTTGTTTTTAAACGACGCTACAGGAAAGCCCAAACTAATGATTTATGTTGACGAAAAAGGCAATCCTAAAATTCAAACATTCAACACAAAAGGCGAAATGAAAAATGTGATTGCCGAAGATTTGTAAACTGATACTCCTTACAAGGTTTTGTTATATTTGTAAAAACAGCAGGGATGAAAACAAAAAGTAGCCTAAAAAATATTTTCTTCACAATACTAGTGGTCATTGGTGTCAACACTACACAGATTTATACGTTGTATCAAACACGTAAGTTTGGTTCCATTAATTTTTTTGCAATCGAAGATCATGTTTTTGGGCTCTTAACTTGTTTGCTGGCCTTGATTAGCTCCTACTTATCATGGCAAATCATCTCTAAAAAGCAGTTCAAAAATACCCAAAGAATCATACTTTCTTTTGTACTCTCCTTATTAATATTTGCTGTTTTTACCAGTATATTTTTTATTTGTTACCGCTATGTAGTACATGGATTACCTACGTCAACCTGGCTTTTGATTGGTAATATTGCTTTCGGCGTCACCACTTATCATTTATACACCTGCGGGTTTACGCTTATTTACCTTTATTTTAATGATTCTAAAAAGTTGGAACTCGACATAGCACGATTAGAGCGAGAAAAAGAAATTTTTAAATCTAAAATGCTACAAAAAAACTTAGAACCACATTTTCTATTCAATAATTTGAGCGTGCTTTCTAGCTTAAGTCATAAAAATCCAGAAGATTTAGAAAACTTTATCGACGATTTTTCGGGAGTGTACCGCTATTTTTTAGACCATTACGAACAGGAAATCGTACCACTATACGAGGAGCTTGAATTTACAAAACGATACCGTAATCTTATAGAAAAAAGATTCAGCAACGCTTATAAAGTTGTCTCAAGCATCAATGACACAACAGGATTTATATTGCCTTGCACTTTGCAATTAGGAATTGAGAATGCCATAAAACACAACAAGGCTAGCGAAGAAAATCCTCTGATTATTGAATTGTACCGAAATGAAAACACGATATTCATCAAAAACAAATTGAATACAATACAACAACTAAACAGCTCTAAACTAGGAAATCAATACCTAAAAAAACACTACAAACTCATGTTTAACTTGGATGTCATTTTCACAAAAACAGAAAATGAGTATTGTGTAGCAATTCCTTTAATTTACTAAATATGAAATGCATAATCATTGAAGATGAAAATCATAATGCCGAAATCATTAGGAATCACATTCATAAATTTGACCCAAACATTACTATACTTGCTCAAATTAAAAGCAATGAAGAGTTGCGCAATTGGGCCACAAAAAAGGAAACTATTGACCTAGTTTTTTCAGATATTGAACTATTAGATGGAACGGTTTTTTTATCGTTAAAAGATAATATGATCAGTGCTCCTATTATTTTTACGACAGCCTATAATACTTTTTATCAGGAAGCTTTTGACACAAGCGGCATTGGATATTTACTAAAACCTATAAGTTACAATCGCTTTAACGAAGCCATGCAAAAATTTCTCAACCTAAAAAAGAAAGAGGAAAACACCGTTAACTGGCATGAAATGGCAATGTCATTATTACAACGCGAAGAGAAAAAATACAAAGAGCGAATTATCATTAAAAATAATGAAGGAATGGCTATGCTGAACACAAATGAAATCGCAGCCATAGTAGCAGAATCAGGTAAATGTGTTGCAATTGACACCTCCGGAAAAGAATACGCCTTTAAAGATACTTTAAGCGAATTGATACAAGATTTGAATCCAAAAGTGTTTTTTCAAATCAACCGTGGCGAGATTATTAATATTAATTGCATTTTAAAAATTGAAAATTATTTTAATGACCGATTGGCAATTCAGTTAAAAAACTATAAAAAACGTTTCATTACAAGCACCTCATCAACGGCTGAATTCAGACGCTGGATCAATCAATAAATTCCAAAAAAAAGCTTCTCGATTTGAGAAGCTTTTTTCGTGCGGATAATAGTCCTTCCCGATAAATCGGGATAAACTTCTCGTCCTTAATCCACAAAAAAAGCCCAAACTTTCGTTTGGGCTTTTCGTGCGGATAATAGGACTCGAACCTACACGCCTTGCGGCACCAGATCCTAAGTCTG
>CAZMHK010000008.1:6872-46771 GCA_964566045.1 uncultured Flavobacterium sp. | reverse complement strand
GTCATGATGTTTTAAATTTTAAGGTTGTTTCTCAAATTTACGAAAGCCCTTTCATAAATACGAATGCATTAATAAAACATTATGAAAATAAAGAGCAATAAAACGTAACTGTTTCGGGCGTTTGCCTCGTGCATTATTACAATCAAAAAACGCTATTCTTTGGAATAGCGTTTTTTAGATCATCAGAATTCATAACGTTTGCACAGACTAAAATT
Source organism: uncultured Flavobacterium sp. (assembly GCA_964566045.1). GTDB lineage: Bacteria > Bacteroidota > Bacteroidia > Flavobacteriales > Flavobacteriaceae > Flavobacterium. The sequence goes on along the minus strand of CAZMHK010000008.1, from coordinate 46,556 downwards.
TCAACCGAAGAGCACAACGGTTTAGCCCTGATGGAAACGGCATCCTTTTTATGATGCAACAGCCTGAAGCCCACAAAGGCCAAGGCTGTTGCATCATAAAAAGATATAGTGGACAGCAGGAAATAGCTCCTACTTTAGATTGCGCTCAGAGCAAAAGGTTCCCTACAATTACTTTTATTTACTTGTAGGGATAGTCATAATCCCCATGTTGTAAAGCGTAAAGGCTTGCAAGTCTACATTTTCTTGAATAGTAGCTGCTACTGATTTTCCAGCTCCATGGCCTGCATTAATGTCAATTCGGATTAAAGTTGGGTTACTTCCGGTTTGTTTCTCTTGTAATTCGGCTGCAAATTTAAAGCTATGAGCAGGCACTACGCGATCATCGTGGTCACCAGTTGTTACCATTGTTGCAGGATATTGAACGCCTGTTTTCACATTATGAACAGGTGAATACCCTTTGAGATAATTGAACATTTCTTTACTATCCTGAGCAGTACCGTAATCATACGCCCAACCTGCACCTGCTGTAAAAGTATGGTAACGCAACATATCCATTACACCAACAGCTGGCAAAGCCACTTTCATCAACTCTGGACGTTGTGTCATGGTTGCACCAACTAGCAAGCCTCCGTTTGATCCTCCGCGAATGGCTAAATAATTCGGCGAAGTATATTTTTGCGCAATTAAATATTCGGCTGCTGCAATAAAATCGTCAAACACATTTTGTTTTTGCATTTTGGTTCCTGCATCGTGCCATTTTTTACCGTATTCGCCACCACCGCGTAAATTAGGAACTGCGTAAACACCGCCGTTTTCCATCCAAACCGCATTCGCAATACTAAAACTTGGTGTTAAGCTTACATTAAAACCACCATAACCGTACAACATAGTTGGATTGGTTCCGTCTAGCTTTAAACCTTTTTTATGCGTAATAATCATTGGGATTTTTGTACCATCTTTTGAGGTGTAAAATACTTGTTTTGACTCGTACAAATCACTGTTGAAATCTACTTTTGGTTTTTCATAAACTTGCGATACACCTGTAGCTACATCAAACGAAAAAGTTGAACCTGGTGTGATGTAATTGGTAAATGAATAATACAGTTTTTGTTCTGATTTTTTACCTCCAAAACCACCTGCTGTTCCTACGCCTGGCAATTCTATTTGACGCACAAGCTTACCATTATAATCGTATTGTTTTACTACAGAAACTGCGTCTTGCATATAATTGGCAAAAAAGTAACCACCGCCAGTTGATGGAGATAAAACATTTTCGGTTTCGGCAATAAAGTTTTTCCAATTTGCAGGAGCTGGATTACTTACATCAACAGTTACGATACGTTTGTTTGGCGCATTTAAATCGGTTTCAATAAACAACTTAGAGCCTTCATTTTCGATAATATTGTTATCTGTTTTGAAATTATCTACGATAGTAACAATAGCGCTTTTAGGCTTGCTTAAATCTTTGATGTACAATTCATTTCCGTAGGTAGAATTGGCTGCAGTTATTACCAAATAACGATCGTCTTCGGTAACATACCCGCCTACATAACGACGTTTTTTATCGGCACCAAAAATCACTTGATCGCTTTTTTGAGCAGTACCTAATTTGTGAAAATACAATTTATGTTGGTCTGTTTTGGCAGATAATTCGCTACCCGTTGGTTTGTCATAACTGGAATAGTAAAACCCTTCGTTTCCTAACCAAGAAACGCCGCTAAATTTTACATCAACAATGGTATCGCCAATAATTTTTTTGGTTACGGCATCCATCACCACAACTTTACGCCAATCACTTCCACCTTCTGAAATGGCATAGGCAACTTTAGACCCGTCTTTTGAAAAATTTAATCCACCCAAAGAACTTGTACCATCTTTAGAAAAAGTATTTGGATCTAAAAAAACCGATTCCTTTCCTTGAGCATCTTTGCGATACAAAACCGATTGATTTTGTAAACCGTTATTTTTATAGTAATAAGTATAATCACCTTCTTTGAACGGAGCTCCTATTTTTTCATAATTCCAAAGTTTTTCCATACGCGCTTTAATAGCATCACGAAAAGGAATTTGAACTAGATACGAATAAGTTACTTCGTTTTGAGCTTTTACCCAAGCTCCCGTTTCAGCTGATTTATCATCCTCTAACCAACGGTAGGGATCGGCTAATTTGGTATCAAAATAGACATCGACTGTTTCGCCTTTGCTGGTTTTAGGGTATTGCAATTTATTTGACGTGTTTTGCTGAGCAAACGTAGCCATTGCCGTTGATAGAGCCATTATTAAAAAAGATTGTTTCATTAGTAAGTTTTTTTTGATCGTTCCCACAAAAATAAGGAAATAGTTAGTTTACAGAATCAGACAAAGTATTAAATAAAACTAAAAAAAGCGCTGCTCATTTATTAAGAGCAACGCTTTTTTAGTCAAAGCCGTAACGGACTTTTATTTTACTTGTAATTGGAATGCAACTTCTGCATCTGTAGATCCGCCCGCATTTGCGATTGATCCAGTTGCAACACCTTGAGCATCTTTAGCTAATTCATGACGCAAAGTTACAAGCAAACGCCCCGAAGCTGGTGTAGCTGCAGTTCTAAGAGTAAATTTCAAACCAATTGGCTTTCCGTTTTTATCAGTATCAGTATAGGTAAATGTACCAATTGCAGCTGGTGCTTGATAAAACAATTGGTGCTCATCACCTTCTTCTTCTACTTCTGCTGTAATATTATCTGCTGGCGTTACCGATTCGTTTAAAAATGTAGTACTACCTGTGTAAGTAGTGTTAACGGCTAAATCACCTGAAACAGTAACCACAGGAGCATTTGGACCATCACCATCTAAATCGCGAGAAGTTAAAGTGATTATTTGGTTTCCTGAAGTTAAAGTAGTTGTTACCGTAGTAATCAATTCTTCTTCATTAACAGCAACTGGATCATCCTTTTCACATGAAGAGAAAGATACTACAGCAATCAAGGCAAGCGCTAAAATTTTTGAATTTTTCATTTTTTTTGTTTTTACTTTTAATAATTAAATTTGATTTGTAGTTGTATGTTTCTACCCATTTCGTCAGCAAAAAGACGCTGCCTGTTGAGGTAATCACGATACGAAGTGTTTGCTATATTTTGAACAGAAAATGCTAAAGTAGTGCTCGTTTTGCCAAATGTTTTGAATGTCATTTCAGAATAAAAATGCAACAGATGATAACCTGCTGGCGGCGTGCTAATATCTACTACAACAGGAACCAACTCATTATTTTCGATGATATTGGTGGTGAAGTTATAGTTTGGAAATTGCTTTTGACGCAACATCAATTCGCTTTTTAATTCGAGTTTCAAGTCGTGCCAAGCCGCTTTTGTGAACTGAATTTTATTGCTCAAACCCAATGGCGGCATATCAATAAGAGCTGTGCGGTTGCTAACATCCCTACCGTTTACATAGGAGACCATTAGTCCGTGTTGCCATTCATCGTTTATTTTCCATTGTGTTTGCAAATCAACCCCAAACAATCTGGCTTGCGTTTGACGGTAATTATACACCGGGAAAGCACCGCGAATAGTGGTTTCAAAACCTACCGGTCGTAAAAACATAAAGTTGCGAATACTGTTTAAGTACGGATTGAATTCTACCGAAAAATGACTCCATTTTTTTTGGAATGTAGTCGATAATTTAACGGCTTGCTCTTGGTCTAAAGCCAAATCTCCTAACTCAATAACTCCTGTAGAATGATGTAAACCATCACTGAAAAACTCAGACGGATTCGGATTTCTTGTAGCCAAACTAACATTAGCATACCAATTTAAATCCTTCTCAAACTCTTTGTGAAATCCCAAACTACTTGATAGGTTGTGAAAAGCAAAGCTGGGTTTTACGAGCCATTCATCACCATCTTCACCAGTTATAAAACGAGAAAACTGAGATTGATAACCACGTTCATTCCATCTTGATTTTAAATAAAACTTGGCAGCATCTACTCGAGAATAATCATATCTAAGTCCCGCATCAATGACCAAACTTTCAGAAAGGTCATAGGTTACAATACCATATGTCCCCCAATCTATTTTATTATATGTTGGGATCAAAGGGTTAATCTTAGTAGTACCTACATTTGCAAAATTATTTTGAAATGCAGCTACCGTTCCCGTCTTTAATGTCCAGTCATGCAGTACTTTTTTATAATCAACATTAATGGCATGAGTTGTTAACTCAAGATCTAGTGCTGGTCTATTTCTGTTTTCGCCTCTGCGTACATCAAATTCGAATCTTTTGTTAAACTGAAAAGAATACTGTACCCCCAATGAAGAGGTTTCATTGAAAAAATAGTTGTAATTCAGCTTTGCCAAGTGATGTTGTACTTCTTGCTTAGGATTTTTAATAGAATAGGTAAAATCATTAACAACCGATGGAATCTTATTGTTTATAGAATTGTACAAATCATTAACATTACCAATGTGTGAAGCACTCAAAATTCCGATTGTAGTGTTGTAATAGCTGTAATACGCACCAATGTCGTATTTTTTGGCAGTAAACTTCACATCGCCTGAAAAATTGGCCTCGCGATTTCCGGTATTTGAAAGTACATAGGTTGGTGTTTCGCGATCGCCCATATACTTAAATGTACCTAAAGCGTTCCAACTCCATCCTTTGTCATTGCCTTTGTGCAAACTTGAACTAATTGAACCACCGCGACCGTTGGAAACCATATTTAAAATAGTTTTTCCAAAAAGTGTGTCTTTTTTTACGGTTAGCGGCTCAATGACAACCAAACCACCAACGGCATCTCCGCCGTATTGCAAGCCTGATGCCCCTTTGATTACTGTTATTTTTCCTGCGGCATTCAAATCAAAATTAGGAGCGTGTTCTGTTCCCCATTGTTGGTCTTCGAGTCGCACATTATTATTGATTACCGGCACTCTGCTACCAAACAGTCCATTGATAATTGGTTTTACCACGGTGCTACCTGTTTTTAAACTAGAAACACCATTCACTTCCCTAAGCACTTCGCCCAAGGTTTGATTACTGAACCTTTCAATAGTCTCTGTTTTGATTTTTTGCTCTAGCAAAGATTTGTTTAACGTATTGTTTTTTTGACGCACGACCACTTCTTGAAGCTTATCTGCTTTTTCTTTTAGAACAAAATCAAAAACAAGATCTCCTGATAGGTTGACCAAAGTATCTACCGCTTGAAAACCAATGTACGAAACGTGTATTTTTTGGCTTCCTGAAGGGAGTTTTTTAAGCAAATAATTCCCATCAGCATCAGCTGAAACTGTTTTTTTACCAATATGAATGTGACTTCCCACAAGCGGAGCTCCAGCCTGAGAGGTTATTTTTCCGCGTACAGTGCTTTGTGCAAATGTGATAGTGCAAAAAAGACTGATACAGAAAAAAAGATAGCTTTTTTTGTGCATGTTCTTTGTTCAAGATATAAAAACGATTGATACATTTTCAAGAATTGAAAATGTATGATAAATAAATATTCGTTTTAGGACAAAGGTGGTGCTCGAAGTGCAAAAAGGCTTCCTTTATAGAAACTGTTGATTTCAGAAGAAGTAACAGCAGTTTTTGGTGTTACTAAATCGAAGTTTTCAATTGAAATTTTAGTTGAAAATAAAAAAGTAAAAGTACTTACTTTAAAATCGCAAATACCGCAAAAGTCATAACCATCATGTTGGTGTGTGATTTCGGTAGCTGATTTTTTTTCATGTGTACAATGAACTTCCGCAAGTTGTGTGGCTATATGCTCGTATTTGTGCACAGATTGAAACAGCATTGAGCACAATACTGTAACGGTGAGTACGAGACTTACTATAGAAAACTTGTTTTTCATGGTGGGCAAATATAACAATCCTAAAACAGAAATCCATTTGTTTTCACAAAATATAAACTTTGCTTTAACAAATGGATTCTAAAATCGAAATAAAAAGAGACACATTTAACAATTTCGCTAATCAAATGTGATCAATTTATGTTTTATACTAATTTATTGGCAACTAAATATTCAGCAATTTGAATGGTATTTGTCGCGGCACCTTTACGCAAGTTGTCCGCAACGATCCACATGTTCAAGGTATTTTCTTGGCTTTCGTCACGACGAATTCTGCCTACAAAAACAGCATCTTTACCTTCAGCATACAAAGGCATTGGATAGGTAAAGGCATCGATATTATCTTGAAGTACTACACCATCGGTTTGGTGTAAAATAGAACGTACTTCGCTCAAATCAAAATCATTTGAAAACTCAACATTTACCGCCTCACTGTGACCGCCTACAACAGGAACACGTACTGCAGTAGCTGTTACAGCAATGGTATTATCACTTAAAATCTTTTTGGTTTCGCGCACCAATTTCATTTCTTCTTTAGTGTATCCGTTCTCTTCGAAAGAGTCACATTGTGGAATAGCATTTCTATGAATTGGATATTTGTAAGCCATATCACCTTGCACTCCTGCGTACTCGTTCTCTAATTGTTGTAGCGCTTTTACTCCTGTTCCGGTGATCGATTGGTAAGTAGAAACAATGACACGTTTGATATTGTATTTACGGTGTAATGGCGCTAACACCAACACCATTTGAATAGTAGAGCAATTTGGATTGGCGATGATTTTGTCATCAGCCGTAAGTTGGTCCGCGTTGATTTCTGGAACAATTAATTTTTTAGTTGGATCCATTCTCCAAGCAGAAGAGTTATCAATTACGGTAGTTCCTGCTGCTGCAAATTTTGGCGCCCACTCTAACGAAGTCTCTCCTCCAGCTGAAAACAAGGCAATATCCGCTTTCAAATCGACTGCAGTTTGCAAACCAACTACTGTATAATTTTTTCCGTTAAAAGCAATTTCTTTACCTACAGAACGTTCAGAAGCCACAAGAATTAATTCGTCTGTTGCTCCAATAAAATTGCGCTCCGCTAGCACTTTTAACATCACTTCACCTACCATTCCGGTGGCACCAACAACTGCTATTTTCATAGTATATTTTTGATTGAGTATTACATTTAAAGGACAAAAGTAAACATTATTGACTGTACCACAATTGCATTCACAAAAAATAACAAAATGTTTAATTTGTAACAATTCAGACTTAATCACTATTTGTCAATCAACAAACCTAAAGTTATTGAAAAACAATCTTGAATAATGGAGCAATAAACAATACATTTAAAATTTCTTGAACCATTAAGAAAATTAAGTACAATAAGGAATTTAAATAGAGAGAAAGATGTGTGATCGCAATAAACGAATTTTGCCACAGGTTAGAAGGATTAAAATGATTTCTAAATTACACAACGAACTAATCTGTGTTAATCAGTGAAATCTGTGGCGGAGAAAATTTGACATTAATTTTAGTTTATATTTCAGTAGAAAGAAATATTATCGCATTTATTAAAAGAGTATTGCCACAGATTAGAAGGATTAAAATGATTTCTAAATTACAAGATGAGTTAATCTGTGTTAATCTGTGAAATCTGTGGCAAAGAAGAATTATTACTTACTCAAAATACGACTTTTGGCCATGCGTTGCGTTAGGGATTGAAGTGGAAATACTTTTTGAGGCTTTTTTAGCCGAAAAAAGATTGCAACGAAAGGCCCGACCCGCCGCCGCGGGAAACGCCATAAAAAGAAAAACTATTGATTTTTTGGTACGCATGACGGGCGAAGAATTTAATTGGTTCTTCTGATCAAAATATCGCAAAGAAAAACCGCCACAATTACGTGGCGGTTTGGTTAGAATATATAATGTAGCGGAAATTACTTTTTTAACAAGTCTCTAATTTGCATTAACAATTCTTCTTGCGTTGGTCCAGCAGGAGCAGCAGGAGCTGGCACGTCTTTTTTCTTCATACTGTTTATTGCTTTTACAATTAGAAAAATTACAAATGCAATTACTAGAAAACTAATTACAGCTGCAAGGAATTTACCGTATAAAATTCCGCCATCTGTTTTTAGTTCAGCTAAGTTTTCAACTTGAGCAGCTTTTAAAGCTGGATTTAATAATGCAGGCGTAATTACGTCAGCTACTAATGAATTTACAATGGCGCTGAAAGCAGCTCCAATGATCACCCCGACTGCTAAATCCATTACATTACCTTTTGATATAAATTCTTTAAATTCTGAAATCATTCCCATACGTTTCTGTTTTATGTTATTTGTAATTGAGCTACGAACTTAGTTAAAATTTTAACATATGCGCAAGTTTTTTTAACATAATATCAATTAAACTCTATAAAAGACACGTTTTACCCGTTGAGATACATTAGTTAAGACTTCGTACGGTATGGTATTTAATTTTTTGGCAATGTAAGACACTGACAAGTTTTCGCCAAAAACAATTACATCATCGCCTTCTGAACAGTCAATATCAGTAACATTGACCATGAGCATATCCATACACACACTACCAACAATAGGTGCTTTTTTATTTTTAATCAAAACATGGCCTACTTCATTTCCCCACGCTCTGGAGATTCCGTCGGCATAGCCTATCGGGATTGTGGCAATCTTTGTAGGTAACTCAGCCATGAATCGTCTGCCATAACCAACACTTTCGCCCTCTGAAATGGTTCTGATTTGTGAAATAATCGATTTTAAGGTCCCTACATTTTCTAATTGTTTTTGTTCTTCGGGATCATTTGACACACCATACAAACCAATACCCAAGCGTACCATATCAAACTGCGCATTTGGAAAATTACTTATTCCCGAAGTATTTAAAATATGACGTAATGGTTTTATCTTTAATTCATTGCAAATTTGAGTTGACAATTCGTCAAAAAGAGCAATTTGTTGGTGTACAAAATCAAAGTGTTTGGGATCATCGCTCGTGGCTAAGTGCGATAAAACACTTTTTACGGTCACGTGCTCGTTGTCGCGTAAAGCAGCTATTAAATCAGGTATTGTGTCTTTCTCAAAACCCAAGCGGTGCATCCCGGTATCGATCTTGATGTGAATTGGAAAACGGCTTAAGTCTTTTTGTTTGGCTAATTTTAAAAATGCCTGTAGCCCTTTTAAAGAATAAATCTCGGGCTCAATACCATGCTGAATAATCGCTGCAAAGCTGGTACTCTCTGGATTTAAAACCATAATTGGCACTTTAATTCCGCCATTTTTAAGCGCTATTCCCTCATCGGCGAAAGCCACACCTAGGTAATTCACCTTATTGAATTCTAATAATTTGGCAATTTCAAGACCTCCGTTTCCGTAACCAAAAGCCTTTACCATCACCATTACTTTAACATCAGCTTGTAACTTTGATTTAAAAAAATTCAAATTGTGTGTGATGGCATTCAAATTAATTTCGAGTACGGTTTCATGAGTTTTCTCTTCGAGCAAATGCACAATTTCTTCAAAAGCAAAAGAGCGCGCTCCTTTTATCAAAATGGTTTCGTTCGAAAAATCAAGTTGCTCAAAATCGGCAATAAAAGAGGCTGTATCTGGATAAACAGTAGCTTGGCTAAACTGATTCTGAAACGCTGAAATGGTTGTTCCAATGCCAATTACCCGATTTATTTTATGTGCTACAATTAACTTGGCTACTTTTTCATACAGCTCCTCTTGTGGCAATCCGCTCTGCAAAATATCTGATAAAATGATGGTTTTCTTTTGGTATTGCTTTTGACTTTCTAAAAAATCCAAAGCAATTTTCAACGATTGGTAATCGGAGCTATAACTATCATCTATCAAACTGCAATTGTTGATTGCGTTTTTTACTTTCAAACGCATTTCAACCGGGTAAAGCATGGCCATACGGTCTTGAATGGTTTTTGTATCATACTTTAAATGTAATAAAACCATCAAAGCTGAAACTGCGTTTTCAATAGAGGCCTCGTCTTGAAAAGGGATCTCCACTTCAAACTGATTTGATCCCTGACTCACGCTAAGTTGTGTTCCCGCTTGAATTGTTTTTTTTGACAAAAACACATTTGCAGTAGCATCCTTAAAACTCCATGAAAATTGGGTTACCGTTGCTGGAAAACTTGCCTCGATTGCTTGATTTTTTTTATAAATCAAAACGCCAGCGTGGCTAAAAAGCTTTAGTTTCTCTACAATTTTTTGTTCTCGATTTACAAAACCCTCGTCGTGAGCCGAGCCGATGTTGGTGAGAACGCCAATGGTAGGTTGCACAATTTCCTGCAGTTGCTGCATTTCATTTATTGTAGAAATTCCGGCTTCAAAAATTCCTAAGTTGTGTTTTTCGTTAATCCCTAATACGGAAAGTGGTACTCCAATTTGCGAGTTATAACTTTTTGGGCTGCGAATTACATTAAAATCAGGACTCAGCAAAAAGTTCAGCCATTCTTTTACGATTGTTTTTCCGTTGCTTCCCGTGATACCAATTACAGGAAAATGAAAAAGTGCACGATACTGCGCTGCCACCTCTTGCAATGCCTTACGTGTATTATGTACCGCATAAAAGTGCGCTTGCTCTTTATACGCACTGGGAATTTGATGTACTACAAAATGCTGTACCCCTTGCTGGATCAAATCTGGAATGTATTGATGCGCATCATTATTACTTCCTGACAATGCAAAAAACAGTGTTTGCTTGCCATTTTGAAGTGATCGGCTGTCGATAGAGATATGGTCTAACAGCAAACCATCGGTGGTCACTATTCCTTTGGTAGTAATTTGAAAAACGCGAGGTAAAGAATTTGAGTTCATGAATATTCAAGGATTATAAAAAATCGGATATTGCAAGCAGCATCGCCAAGCAAAATATCTTCAAAAATACCATTTCTTTTTAAGAATAGATGATGGATTACCGTCAAAAAATTGCCCTTTTCAATTGTTAAACTAAAACATCTTGCACTGCCAATCAATTGACTTTAGTTATATTTGTTTTTTATCCCAACATGAGCTTCAAAAAAATTCTTCCTCTTTTTTCTTATGTCTTCCACCCGATATTTATACCGGCCATGGCTGCATTTTTTTATTTATTTGGTACCGAAGTTGATTTTTCAAGCTCACAAAAGCTTTTTGTTTTTGCACAAGTATTAGTCACGACTGTTTTACTCCCAATTGTAGCTTTTTATTTGTTACGCATTACCGGACAAATACAAACCATTATGGCAAAGGGAATTGGAGAACGCAAAATTCCTTTGGTGTTGCATTGCTTTTTATTGCTGTTATTGATCAAAAAAACAATTACTATTGTTCAGTATCCAGAATTTCACTTTTTTTTATTGGGCGGACTTTTGAGTAGTTTGATCGCGCTTTTGTTACTTTTTATACGCGTAAAAGCCAGTTTACACCTGATAGGAATCAGTTCATTAACTGTTTTTGTAATTGGGTGCAGTATGCATTTTCAAAATCAATATACTATTTTGATTGCATTGCTTATTGTAATGAATGGTATGGTAGCGTCATCACGCTTAGAAATGAATGCCCATACGTATAAAGAACTGCTTATTGGCTTTTTTATAGGTTCTATACCGCAACTTTTACTGTTGAACTTATGGCTATAAGATGTAAAAAATTAATCCAAGGTTAAGCGTTTGCATGGCAAAAGGCGCTGCTGTTGTGGTTTGAGCTTTCACTATAGGATTTAAACCATAGTACACATACAAATTGACAGTATTGTAACCCGCAGCCAAGTACGCTCCGAACTGCAAATCATTAAAATCTTTATTGCCTGAAATTCTAGTGTTGCCCGCATCTCCTTTAAAAACGGCTGTATCAACAAGCAAATAACTCAATTTTAATCCACTATAAATGCGCCAAAACTTATGACTTTCGTAAGTAGAAGTGCGCCATCTGAACTCTAAAGGCACATCAATACTTAAGGTAGAGAATCTATTTTTGTCGAAACCTGCATTTCCGTTAAGCACTACATACGACGGATTTTGAGCGCTACCCAAAACAGCTAAATTTTGGTTGTAAGTATTGTAAGTAAACCCCAAACCAGCAGCAATTGCAGTGCGCCTGCGCTTAGAAATGGGCATATCACGCAAAAAACCAAATGAAATTCCCGGAGAGAATTTACTTTGAGACACTCCTGCGGGTCTTTTTAATAATGAATTATAGGTGAGACTAAAATAAAATTGGTCTTCGCGATACAAAGAATCTACTTTTACAACGAGACTATCCAGCGCCACCGATTCGGACTGCGAATACAGTTTACAAAACGATAAAAGTAAAAAGCCAAGAATAGTAAAACGCATGACAACAAGGATATTAATTAGATACAAATTTTGAAAACCAACTCTTAATAAAGTTCTATTTTGAATAAAAACAAAGATACCATTTTGAAAGTGTTCTTACAGTTTTTAGAGTAAAATAAAGTTGCCAATTCTGGATAGCAAGTAAAAACTGTTGAACAATTTTATCTTATTTTAAGCAAATTGATCTATAGCAATTTTAGTTTGTTAATTTTCTCGTTTTTAAGGTATTGAGAATTAAATACTGTTTCAGATATTCGCGTTGCTAATGCAACGAATCTTTTTAGAAAATAAATAGGCACTCGTTGCAAAAGTGTTCCAATGAGTTTACCTTTTAAATATAACCGCAGATTCGCAGATTATAACAATATTTAATTTGCGAATTTGCGGTACAATACAATATAAAATGGCGCGAAGTAAGACGATAAATAGGCACTCGTCGCAAACGAGCATAAATAGGCTTACCTTTTTTAAAATAACCGCAGATTCGCAGATTATAACAATATTTAATCTGCTAATTGCAGTGTAATACAATTTAAAATGGCGCGAAGTCAGAAGATAAATAGGCACTCGCTGCAAAAGTGTTCCAATGAGTTTACCTTTTAAATATAACCGCAGATTCGCAGATTATAACAATATTTAATTTGCGGTACAATACAATTTAAAATGATGCGAAGTGAGAAACATTTGCGCAGCAACCAGCAGTCTTTAAGTACGTTTTTTGTGAATACTTCGAGCAGCTGGAGCATTTGAAGCATGGCGCATGGCATCGTTACTTAAGAATTAAGACTACTATCATATTCGAAATTTAATAAACAAATAGGGAAATCAAATGAAGACAAAAATTTTACATACACTTCTTTTTGTGTTTTTTATTAACGCTGGTTTAGCCCAAAACCTTGATGTAATTGCTTGGTTACAAACAAATACTATTTCGATTATTATCGAAGGAAAACAAGCTCCTACTTTCATTGAAAACATAAATAAAATTGAAAATGTAAGAGTGTTTGGATATGGAGAAGCAACTCATCACCACTCGGAATTTTTTAAAATAAAATCTGAAATATTTAAAGAATTGGTTATGAAGAAAGGAGTTAAAATCTTTGCAATCGAAGAAAGTTTTGGTGCTGCTTATGAATTAAACAAATTTTTAAAAAGCAATGCCTCAGGCGACCCCAAGGATTTACTTCTTAATTTTAAACAAAAAATTTGGCCAACCGAGGAAATGCACCAACTATTGCTTTGGATAAAATCTTATAACGACAAGCAAAGTGAGTCTGAAAAAATAACCTTTCATGGGATAGATACAATGTTTAATTATAAAATTATTGACATTTTGTCTGAGCTCTTAACTGAGGCCAATATAATTTTAGACGATGATGCTAAATCCATGTTGAAATTTTATGCAATAGAAAATTTTGTACCTAATAACAGGACTGGTCAAGAATACAATGATGAAAAAATAATTAGCACGATCAAATTGTTAATTATAAATAGTAACCTGAATGTTCCTAAAAAGACAGAAGCTTTAAATTCTCTTTCCGCTTTGACTAGTTATATCAAATATATCAGAAAGCCTAATCAAAAAGATAGAGATGAAGATATGGCAGCAAACGTAATTAGAATAATAAATCAAAACCCTATTGATTCAAAAATTTTCATTTGGGCACATAATGAGCATGTCAAAAAAACCTACCTATTTAATAGCAAAATACCAAGCATGGGCTGTCTACTTTCAAAAGAACTTAGCAATCAGTATTATAGCGTAGGATTTGAATTTGGAACAGGAGAACTGATGGGGCTGAAAGAGTCCGGGAATTGGGAAGTTTACACTATCGATAAGCCCATAAAGAACACAGAATCATCCACAACATTTTCCAGAGTAAGAGAAGGAAACTATTTTTTCGATTTTGAACATGCGATGAAAGACCCTAATATGAAATCTTTTCTACAAAAGAAATCGAACTATGTTGTGATTGGAGGCTTAGGACTACAATTAAAATATGTTAAATATAGTTTAGCTACAGAAAATTATCTTGACATGTATAATGGACTAATTTATATAAATCATATTTCAAGAAGCTCACCTATTAAAAAATCTTAATTTCATCTTAGTCCGTGCTATCGGATAAGCGAAAAAGAACACCGTCGATGTTCGTTTGCAACGCGCATTACTTAAACAGGTTCCTGCAAAACAAATTTACACCTTTTAATTTTTTTGCTTAAACGAACATAAAAGTTTGCCACGCCATTGCTAAAGATTAGCTCCCTTGATCTCAAGAAGGGTGTCTCACAATAAGATCAATGCTCGGCATTGCATGCCTGAGCCTTTTTTGTTTTATAGCTTAGACAAACCAAAGAGTTTGCCACGCTTTGAAACAAAAAATGCTCTCCTTGCGGAAAGCATTATTTTTTGCAGAGAGGAAGGGATTCGAACCCTCGATACAGTTACCCATATACTAGCTTTCCAGGCTAGCTCCTTCAACCACTCGGACACCTCTCTAAAATTGGTTTGCAAATAACATAAAAAAATATGACTTACAAAAGCAAAACCACATATTAAATCATCTCGCCACGCAAAGAAGTTTCAAATATTTCTTTAAAATCCTTAGCTGGAATGTCTTGTCCCAAAAGGTACATCAACTTAGTGATTGCGGCCTCAGTAGTGATGTCTTTTCCTGAAATCACGCCTATTTCTTTCATGTTGGTACTAGTTTCGTATTGGCCCATATTTACGCTTCCGCCTGAACATTGGGTTACATTCACAATATGCAAACCGCTACTAATGGCTTTTTGCAATAAATCTAAAAACCAATCCTCGGTCGAAGCATTTCCGGCACCATAGGTTTCAAGCACAATACCTTTTAAATTCGGAATCTTTACAATAGCCGTTAATACTGCTTCGCTCATACCCGGAAACATCTTCACTATTGTTACATTGTTATCAAGGTTTTTATGAACCAAAAGTGGCGCAGTAGGTTGCGGACTCGTCCAAAACAACTCTTCATTCCATTTTAAATGTACTCCTGACTCTACCAACTGCGTATAATTTGGTGAGGTAAAAGCACGAAAATGCTCTGCGTTAATCTTGGTTGTACGGTTGCCACGATAGAGTTTGTATTCAAAATACAAACCTACTTCACTAATCACGGGACCATTTTCTGTACGTAACGAAGCAATTTGTATGGCAGTAATTAGATTTTCTTTCGCATCGGTACGCAAATCACCAATTGGCAATTGCGAACCAGTGAAAATTACAGGTTTCGCCAAATTTTCGAGCATAAAACTCAATGCCGATGCGGAATACGACATGGTATCCGATCCATGTAAAACTACAAAACCGTCAAATAGCTGGTAATTATCTGCAATAATAGTAGCAATTTTGGCCCATTCGTGTGGGTTCATGTTACTAGAATCGATTGGGTTTTCGAACGAAATAGTTTCGATTTCACAATCTAATTGCTTCAATTCCGGTATGCGTTGCAATAATTTATTGAAGTTAAAAGCCTTGAGCGCACCCGTTTCAAAATCCTTACTCATACCAATGGTACCACCCGTGTAGAGTAATAATATTTTAGCTTTATACGACATCGTGGTATTTTAATTGATTGGTAACCGGATTAGCATACATGGCCAAAAATCCATCAAGAGCCACTTGATTGTCATGATCAATACGCATCTCTAATCGACGTTCGAATAATGATTTTTCGTTTTCGGTATACTTGTGTGCGTATTCATTGCTTTTGTGTACCAAATCATGAGCAATAAAATTAGTTGGCCACAACTTGTAATTACTCAAAATAGCATCATCGATTACTTGAGCTAGCGCTACAACTTGCTTGTTAGCACTATCATTGGCTGCTTTAATGGCATCAATTTCAGTATCGATAACCGTTCCTACATGTATGTGAATTCTTTTTTTCTGTCCCAAAGCACCACTCAAAATAGTCATGAAGTCTTCGTTTTTATCTTTTACATACACTTCATTATTGGCTTCAGCCATGAGCTGTGGCATTTTTAGCGCATCTGTAGGATCGTATTCATACGAAATAGCAACTGGAACTATTTTTAATTTCTTAAAATAATCCATCGGTTCTTTTTCATCAGATGCCATACCAAGCATTTTTAAAACTCCTGGATTGGTCGCGTCATTTCCGTCTTTGGTGCGTCCTTCGCGTTGCGCAATCCACACCGAACGATTTTCATGCACCAATAAATTTCCGATGTATTCTGATAGCAATTTAGAACTTTGTAGCATCTCACGTGGCGTTAAACCTCGTTGCACCAAAAAGTTTCTGTTGAGTTTTGCAAGTGTATTTAAAAATGCTTTTTTAACTAAATTATCTCCAATTGCCGATGCGGTCATTACTAAACCGTGCTCAAATAATGCTGTGTTGAGCAAAGTAGTATCCAACAAAATATCACGGTGATTCGATACGAATAAATAGGAAGTATTGGCTTCTAAATTTTCAAAGCCCGAAGTGGTAATTCCTTCTGAACTTTTCTCAAGAACCTTTTGTACCGATTGGTATATAAAATTACATTGAAAATCACGAATGGAGTGCGTTTTACGAAGTTGCTCTTTCCAAACGGAATCCTCTACATCAGGAAAGGTAAAATTCATCAAGGCTTTCATCATCGGATGATTAGCCACATTATGAAGTGCTTCGTTTATTTCGGAGTCATAAAAAGGACGAATAGCGTCAAATTTCTGCATTTTGATTCTCAATTTTTGTGTGGGCAAATGAACAAAAAAAATATGAAATTAAGGTCAATTCTAGTTTAAATCCTAAAGTGAGCCCCTGATTTTTGCATAATTAACACAAAATGCCGATTATTTTGTTTTATTTCTAATCTTAATCAAAGACCAATGAAAGCTTGTTTCATCAATTGATGGATTAGTTTCGGCTCCCAAACCACTTACTCACATCAAAACTGCTGTTGCAACGAATTACACATGAAATTATACTCCAAATACAGCTTTAGAATTCTCGGTGGTTTGTGCTGCAATTTCAGCCATAGTCAGGCCGTAAATTTGTGCTAATTTCTCTGCAACACTAACAATATAACTACTTTCGTTTCTTTTTCCTCGATAAGGAACTGGAGCCAAATACGGTGCATCCGTCTCCAAAACAATATGTTCTAAATCGATTTGATTTAAAAATTGATCAATTTTTCCGTTTTTAAAAGTAACCACACCGCCAATACCCAGTTTCATATTATACGAAATCGCCTGTAAAGCTTGCTCATGAGTACCCGAAAAACAATGAAAAATACCAAACAAATCAGCTGATTTTTCCTCTTCTAATATTTCAAAAATCTCGTCAAAAGCCTCTCTACAATGAATTACTATTGGCAATTTGTATTCTTTGGCTAACTTAATTTGCCTTCTAAAAGCGTCTTGTTGCTGTGGCAAATGAGTTTTGTCCCAGTACAAATCGATTCCTATTTCGCCAACCGCATAAAACTTTCGCTTGGCTAATTCTTGGGCTACATGTTGCAATTCGTCTTCGTAATTGTCTTTCACATAAGTAGGATGTAATCCCATCATCAAGAAAACATTTTCTGGATAGTTTTTCTCCAACTCATACATTGCTTCTGTACAAGTAGAATCGATTGCGGGAATAAAAAAACGGCTTACACCTGCATTTATAGCACGTTGTATCATGTCGTGTTGATCTTGCTCAAATTCTTCTGAGTACAAGTGGGTGTGCGTATCTGTAATTATAAAATTGGTTTCCAAAAGCTATTATTTTAAGGTTGCAAAATTACATGAATAAAACCGTGCTGGGAAATGCTTTTAAAAAGATTCTGTTGGCATTCGAAAAGTCGAACAACTAATTAATGGTTAACCTATATTTGTATTTCAATGCTTTTGTAACCCAAGCCTATTGCTAATGAAGAACCTGCACAAAATTCTGAAAAAAGAAAACTACCAAAAAGTAAAATTTACAATTACCAAAACGCAACATTTACTGGTAAAAGCTAAGATAAATGGTGTTGTAGGAAGTTTTATTCTTGACACAGGCGCTTCAAACAGTTGTGTGGGATTTGAAAGTGTTGAATTGTTTTTGCTAAAAGCCAAAAACTCTAAAACAAAAGCAGCAGGCGCAGGCGCTACCGGCATGTACACACAACAAGCGATGCACAATCACTTGCAATTGGGTCGATGGAAAGACTATACATTCAGCCTTGTTATTTTTGATTTGTCGCATGTAAACGAAGCTTTAACCCAACACAAAGCCAAACCCGTTCATGGCATAATTGGCGCCGATGTGTTACAAAAAGGAAAAGCAATTATTGATTACTACAACCACTGCTTGTATTTGAAACACTACACTTTTTCAACGAAAAATAAGCAACAACACCACTTACCATCATCAATAAACCCCCAAGAATAAATGGCATTCCCGCAAATTCAAATGGCGCGCCTTTATGTGTAAAATAATAAAATAGACCTGACATTACTGGCGGACCAATAATTGTTGCGGCGCTCATTAAACTTGCAATTGTACCTTGAATTTCCCCTTGCTCTGATGGTAAAACATGATTTGAAATTATAGCTCGCAATGCTGGACCAGCAATACCAGCAAGACAATACGGAACCAAAAAGAGAAACATCATCCAACCCGCTGATGCAAAAGCAAACAAAAGCATTCCAATCGTATATAATATCATACCAACATAAATACTTTTTTCATTTCCTAATTTTCGGCTAGTCCATCGTATCAATCCACCTTGAACAAGACTAACTAAAACCCCAACAACGCCGAGCGAAATGCCTACCATTTTTTCGTCCCAACTAAATTTGTACATCGTGAAATAACTCCAATTGCTTTCTACAGCGTGTGATCCAACATAAATCAAAAACAAAGCAATCAATAATCCATATAACGATGGGTATTTCTTTAAATTCAGAAAAGCCCCAATTGGATTGGCTCTTTTTAAATTAACGGGTCTCCTATTTTCTTTTGATAATGACTCGGGCAAAATAAAATAACCATACAAGAAATTTAACATACATAAGACGGCTGCCGCATAAAACGGAATTCTAGATCCGAATTGCCCCAAAACTCCTCCAATAACAGGTCCAATTATAAATCCGAGACCAAAAGCTACACCAATCATTCCGAAGTTTTTAGCTCTGTTTTCTGGCGTACTCACATCGGCTATGTATGCTGAAGCGGTTGAAATACTCGCTCCTGTTAATCCTGCAATTACTCTTCCTACGAATAACCATGTAATCGTTTGGGCAAACGCCAACAATATATAATCTAGTGAAAAGGCAAAAAGCGAAATTAAAATTATGGGTCTTCTACCAAATTTATCACTCAAATTACCAATTAAAGGTGCAAACATAAATTGAGTTATCGCGTAAGCAAATGTTAACCAACCACCATATTTTGCTGCATCACTAACATCACCATTAATTAATTCTTTAATCAATTTTGGAATAACTGGAATTATAATTCCCCAACCAGTTATATCAATTAACATTGTAATGAAAATAAAGCTGATAGCGGCCTGTTTTTTATTTGATGCCATAAATAGTAGTAGTTAGTATTACAAATAAATAAAAAATCCTGTTTAGAAACACTAAACAGGATTTTTTATTTATTCTAAAATTTTAAAACTATAGTTCTAAAGCCTTTTTAGGATTGTTATCCATCAATAATTCCATTGGGTTTTCTAAAGCTTCTTTTACTGCTACTAAGAAACCAACAGATTCTCTACCATCAATAATACGGTGATCGTAAGAAAGTGCAACGTACATCATTGGGTGAATTTCAACTTTGCCATTTACAGCAATTGGACGCTCAATAATGTTGTGCATTCCTAAAATTCCTGATTGTGGTGGGTTGATGATTGGAGTTGACAACATAGAACCAAATACACCACCATTAGTGATTGTAAATGTTCCACCTGTCATATCATCCACTGTAATTTGACCGTCACGCGCTCTTAAAGCCAAACGCTTAATCTCAGCTTCAACACCACGGAAAGTTAAATTCTCCGCGTTACGAACTACTGGCACCATAAGACCTTTTGGTCCAGATACAGCAATAGAAATATCGCAGAAATCGTAAGCTACTTTGTAATCGCCATCCATCATAGAGTTTACATCGGGATACAATTGCAATGCTCTAGTTACCGCTTTTGTAAAAAACGACATATACCCTAAACTTACACCACCATGTTTTGCTTTAAAAGCATCTTTGTATTCGTTACGAATCAAGTTAATTGGCGTCATGTTAACTTCGTTAAAAGTAGTCAACATAGCCGTTTCGTTTTTAGCAGCTACTAATCGCTCTGCTACTTTACGACGTAACATTGATAATTTTGTACGTTCTGTACCACGAGATCCACCTGTAGGCGTTCCCATAGAAGGAACTGCATTTACAGCATCTTCCTTAGTAATTCTTCCTGCTTTACCTGTTCCTGTTATGGATTCTGGTGCTATATTTTTTTCGTCTAATATTTTTCTTGCTGCTGGAGATGGCGTACCTGAAGCATATGTTGCTGCTGGAGCCGCAACTGGTGCAGGCGCTGCCTCCACTTTTTTAGCTGCGCTCGATTCGGCTGCGCCTCGGGTCTCTTCAACAGGAGCTGCTGCTGGAGCTGGTGCAGCACCGTCTGGTTTTGCTGCAGCTGTATCAATATGGCACACAACAGCACCAACTGCTACTGCATCGCCTTCTTCTGCTTTTAAAGTAATGATTCCGCTCGCTTCAGCAGGCAATTCTAATGTAGCTTTGTCTGAATCAACCTCAGCAATAGCTTGGTCTTTTTCTACATAATCTCCGTCTTTAACTAACCAAGTTGCAATTTCAACTTCTTTTATTGATTCCCCTGGCGATGGGACTTTCATTTCTAAAATCATGTTCTATTATTTTAAATTATGAATTTTAATTT
Organism: uncultured Flavobacterium sp.; assembly: GCA_964566045.1. GTDB lineage: Bacteria > Bacteroidota > Bacteroidia > Flavobacteriales > Flavobacteriaceae > Flavobacterium. The sequence goes on along the minus strand of CAZMHK010000008.1, from coordinate 25,497 downwards.
TTTTCTTGTTATTGCACCTTTTGTGAATCGTGCTTGGATTTTTTCTAGCCCTGATCGAAGCGTTATCCTTTTTCTAGCTTCTTTAGCTAGGAAAAGATTTAGCGCAGAGCAGGAAATAGCTCCTAATTATCTAAATAAATCTTTATCAAAAACCATTCTGATAGCATCTGCGTGACGGCGTTTTGCTCTGGTGTAACTACCTGCTGCTGGTGCCGCATACGCTTTTAATGAAGCTAATCTCCATTTTACCAAATCAAAATTCATCAACATATAGCTGTAAGCTCCCATGTTTTTAGGCTCTTCTTGTGCCCAAACATAATCGTCAGCATTAGGATATTTTGCGATAATTGCTTTTAATTGCTCTACTGGTAGCGGAAACAATTGCTCAATACGCACTACTGCAACATCAGTACGCTGGTTGTTTTCGCGCTCAGCGGTGATATCATAATAGAATTTACCAGTACAGAAAACTAGTGTTTTTACAGCCGCTTTGTCAACTGTATTATCATCAATAGTTTCTTGGAATTCTCCGTTAGCTAGTTCTTCAACGGTAGAAACACATCTTGGGTCACGCAACAAACTTTTTGGTGAAAACACCACAAGCGGTTTGCGGAATTTGGTTTTCATTTGGCGTCTCAACAAGTGAAAAAAGTTGGCTGGCGTTGTACAATCAGCCACGTACATGTTGTGACGCGCACACAATTGCAAGTAACGCTCCATTCTTGCTGAAGAGTGCTCTGCTCCCTGCCCCTCGTAACCGTGAGGCAATAGCAATACAATTCCGTTTTGGTTGTTCCATTTGTCTTCGCCACAAGAAATGTATTGGTCAATCATAATTTGCGCACCGTTAGAGAAATCTCCAAATTGTGCTTCCCAAATTGTTAATGAGTTCGGGTTAGCCAATGCATATCCGTAATCAAAACCTAAAACTCCGTACTCAGAAAGAAAAGAATTGAATATGCGGAAATTTCCTTTTTTGTTTTGGATATGATCCAACAAAATTACTTCTTCCTCAGAATCTTCAACTTTTACCACTGCATGACGGTGAGAAAAAGTACCACGTTCTACGTCTTGACCAGAAATACGAACATCAAAACCTTCGGTCAATAAAGAACCATAAGCTAATGTTTCTGCAGTACCCCAATCGATGGTGTTGTTATCGTAACCTGTTTTTCTGTCGGTTACAATTTTATTGATCTTATTGATGAACTTTTTTTCTTTTGGCAAGCTCGAAACGGTTTCAATGATAGAATCCAACGTAGCTTTCTCGACTTTTGTATCGAATTTTTCAAGCATCACATCATTGGATACCTGTTCAAAACCGCTCCATTCGTTTTGCATGAATGGCGTGATTATGGTCAAATCTTTTTTGCGCGAAGCTTCTAGATTTTGATCTAAATCCGATTTGTATTCTTGTTCCAATTCTTTTACATAACTAGCATCAATTACTCCATCTGCAAGTAATTTATCCATGTAAAGATCTCTTGGATTTTTGTGTTTAGCAATGATTTTGTAGAGTAATGGCTGAGTAAAACGAGGTTCGTCACCTTCGTTGTGACCGTATTTTCTGTATCCTAATAAATCAATAAATACGTCGCGACCAAACTGCATTCTGAAATCTAAAGCAAATGACATGGCATGCACCACTGCCTCTGCATCATCAGCATTTACGTGCAATACTGGCGAAAGGGTAACTTTGGCCACATCTGTACAATAAGTTGATGATCTTGCATCAAGATAATTGGTTGTAAAACCTACTTGATTGTTAATTACAATATGAATGGTTCCTCCGGTTTTGTAACCATCAAGTTGCGCCATTTGAACGATTTCGTACAAAATACCTTGACCAGCGATAGCGGCATCTCCGTGTACTGCAATAGGCAATACTTTTGAGAAATCATTAGGAAAATATTTATCTTGTTTGGCTCTTGTGATTCCCTCAATAACGGCACCTACTGTTTCAAGATGCGAAGGGTTTGGAGCCAAATTAATGTTGATTTTTTTACCTGAACTTGTTTCTTTATCAGCTGTTAAACCTAAGTGGTATTTTACGTCACCATCAAAATATTCTTGGTCGTAATCTTTACCATCAAACTCACTGAAAATATCTTGAGTCGATTTGCCGAAGATGTTGGCTAAAACGTTCAAACGCCCACGGTGCGCCATACCCATAACGAACTGCTCCACTCCTTTTTCGGCTGCTTTTTCGATTAAAGCATCAAGGGCTGGAATGATAGACTCTCCTCCTTCTAATGAAAAACGTTTTTGACCTACATATTTGGTATGCAAAAAGTTTTCGAAAGAAACCGCTTGATTTAACTTGTTAAGGATTTTTTTCTTTTCGTCTAATGAAAATTTTGGTTGATTGTCATTAACACCCAATTTATTCTGGATCCAAGAAACCACTTCTGGATTACGAATATACATGTACTCGATTCCAATATGCTGACAGTAAATCGCATCTAAATGGTTGATAATTTCCTGTAAAGTACAAGGCTGGATATTGATGACTTTTGCAGCATCAAAAACCGTATTTAGGTCTGATGCTGTTAGTCCAAAATTAGTATAATCTAAATTAGGAGAGGAAACACGTCTTTCACGCACCGGGTTTGTCTTGGTAAACAAATGTCCGCGGGTACGGTAGCCGTCAATTAATTTAAGAACATTAAATTCTTTGTGAATTTTATCAGAAACCAAACTTACATCAGCATTATTTTCGGCGAAGTTTGCTATCTGCACTGCAGGATTTTCATCGTTATAGGTAGTCATTCCAAAGTCAAAACCTTGAAAAAAACTTCTCCAACTTGGCTCTACGCTATCTGGATTCTCTAAATATTGATCGTATAACTGGGCGAAAAATTCTGTGTGTGCTGCGTTTAAAAATGAAAACCTATCCATAATATTTAGTGAATATACTTTTTTTGTTAAAATAGTTTGGCAAAAGTACGATAATACAATAAATTTATACTTTATTTTAAGATACTTTTACATCTAAAATTGTTAAAAAACCATAAACTCATGACTAAATCTCGCTTTTTAAATTTAATCCAACTAATATCAGCCTTCATTTTAGTTTTTACTTTTCAAGTGGCGTTTGGACAACAAAAAATAGCTAACACAACTACAAACGACAAATTTTGGGATCATGTACAATTTGGTGGTGCTATTGGTTTGGGATTTGGATCTGGCTTTACCGATATTGTCCTTGCTCCGAGCGCGATATATAATTTAAATGAGTATGTGGCTATGGGCGCGGGACTCCAATACAAATTCTTAAAACAAAGAGATTTTTACACTTCACATCTTTATGGTGCAAGTGCAATTGCACTTTTAAACCCTATTCCTGAAATTCAATTATCGGCAGAAGTGGAGCAATTACGCGTCAACCTGCGCTTTGATGGCAACACTGCTCCTGCAGAAAATTTTTGGAATACTGCTTTGTTTGTGGGTGCAGGATATCGTTCTGGCAATGCTACTTTAGGCGTTCGATACAATGTTATTGAGGATAAAAACAACTTATATGGCAGTGCGTTTATGCCTTTCGTACGTTTTTACTTTTAAGTTCAAAACCAATTAGCGGTACTTGTTTCTGAACCAAACTTTTTGCCATTCTCTTTTTAACACTAAAAATGCTATTTGCTCAGCAAGCTGCACCAAATCAGATCCGTCTAGTTTTTTGACTTCATCTTCGGCTACATCAATAATGTACAGCAGGTTTAAATACTCGGCAAATTTATACTGGATGAGAAGGTAAATTTTTTCGTGTAACTGAATTTTCAGCTCTTCTGGAGTGATACTTTTAGGAAAATCAACCGCTTCATTGGCTAGGTTAAAATCTTTATTGAGTTGTTCAACCAATTGCAAATACAAGTTCTCTACCGAAGCCTCGGCAAGAAGTAAATCTGTATTTTTTGGAACTATAAACATATTTTAAAATTTCAATAGAAGAAGCAATTTTCAATATTATGTAGGTACAATTTACTTCTTGTTCAATTTCAAATAACAATTTCCACAACCAACATTGCTATTGATTATTGTAATGTAAAATTGTTATTGAAATTGAATTATACTTTTCTTCCCATGAGGTTTTCACCAAATGCTTTGAGCATTGCTTTTTTATCGGCACTAACATTCAATTGATCTAACATTTGAAACGCTTTAAAAGTGTAGTCTTGAATTGCGTCTTGAGTAGCTTTTGATGCTCCTGAAGAATTGAATAATTCTTTCACACGCTCAATTTTTTCGGTATTATCTTCTAATTGAACGGCAAATAAATCGCGAAGTTCTTGCGCTTCTTTTTCTGCAGAAAAAGCAACCGCTTTGAGATACAAATAGGTTTTTTTATTTTCGATGATGTCACCTCCTACTTGTTTTCCGAAAGTTTCCGGATTCCCAAAGGCATCTAAATAATCATCTTGAAGTTGAAAAGCCAAACCTAAATTTAAACCAAAATCGTAGATTAAATTGGCATTTTCAATAGATGTTTCGGCTATAATGGCGCCCATTTTCATGGCTGCTGCCACTAAAACCGCTGTTTTATATTGAATCATTTTCAGGTATTCCTCGAGAGTAACATCAGTACGCTCTTCAAAGTCAACATCCCATTGTTGTCCTTCACAAACCTCAAGTGCCGTTTTGCTGAACAACTTGGCTAAGTCTCTAAAAATTAATGGCTCGTATTGTTCAAAATATTGATAGGCCAAAATAAGCATCGCGTCACCCGATAAAATTCCGGTGTTGATGTTCCATTTTTCATGTACCGTTTCGTTTCCTCTTCTCAAAGGTGCATCATCCATAATATCATCATGTACTAACGAAAAATTATGAAAAACCTCAACTGCTAATGCTGCCGGAAGTGCATTTTTATAATCGGCACCAAAAATCTCAGCACTCATTAAAGTCAACACGGGGCGCATACGTTTGCCTCCCAAATCAAGAATATAATGAATTGGTTCATATAAATTTCTTGGCTCTTTGGTTTCGTATTGCGATTGCAAATAGTCGGCTAAAAACTCTTGGTATTGAGAAATGGTATGCATTCGTGTTTTGTTTATCGGTTACAAGGGCAAAATAAGCGGTTTAAGGTAACCGAAGCTTTTGCTTGCACAAAGAAACTCAAAAATCTTTAAACTAGCTAAAATGTTAAAGTTACTCAAATGTTAAATAAATCAAAATACATGGGAAACTATTTTGGTATTCAAAGTTTCCAATTTACATTTGCACCCGAATTACAGTGACAAGAGAAGCGTATTGCCTACTCGTCAACCAAAACTTATACATTCAAACACATCCGCTTCTTATGAAAACTACTTGGAAATTAGATGCAGCACAATCAGATGTGCAAATAAAAATGAGGCATTCAATCATAGCTTATTTGGCAGGAACTGTAAATGAGTTTGATGGACATATAGATTTACACAACGATCAACTAGAAAATGCCTCAGTAGCTTTTTCGTTAGATGTAAATAACAAGCAGCACGTTTTGGAGCATATTGACAACTCATTAAAAATGAATGATCTTTTTGACGTTGATAATTATCCTATCATTCAGTTTCAAAGCACATCTTTTGAAAAGGTAACACCAAATATCAATTTCTTAAAAGGAAATCTGACTATAAAAAACATTACCAAACCCGTAGAATTGGATGCAGCATTAGTAGGAATTGCTGAAAACAGTGGCACCAAAAAAGCGGCATTCGAGATCACAGCCAACATTAACCGCAAAGATTTTGGCCTTACTTATAATGCTTACCACCAATCTAGTGGCCTAGCATTAGGGCAAGACATTAAGCTGATTGCTAATTTGGAGTTTTGCATCTAAGTAACTTAAAATCAATGTTAATTAATTATCAATAAACTGGAAACTATTAAAGTTTTTAAAGTTTCCTGTTGTATCTTTGCTATAACATTTACACGCCTAATCAAAAAACCAAAATTTACTTTTTGAAATAACCGCCAGAAAAAAGTATTATGAAAGAAAAAATTATTGCAACCGCAAAGGAAATGTTTTTGAAACTTGGTTTCAAAAGCATCACTATGGATGATATTGCCGGCGAAATGTGCATATCAAAAAAAACGATTTACAAATATTTTTCAAATAAAGAACTTCTCATTGAAGAAAGCGTTCAAGTACTTCACACAGAGGTAAACAACATGATTAACGATATTAGCTCCAAAGACTTTAATGCAATTCAAGAAAACTTTGAAATCAGACGGATGTTTGACGAAATGTTCAAATCGACCGATACTTCACCGGTGTACCAATTAAAAAAACACTATCCAGAAGTGTATCACAAAGTACACGATTACCAAATTGAAATGTGCCAAAATTGTTTTAGAAGAAACATTTTAAAAGGCATTGAACAAGGTTACTACAGAAAAGAGATTAATGTAGACGCGTATGTGACCTTTTATTACTCTTTGATTTTTGCCATAAACGAAAACATCAAATCAGAACGGGAAGCATTTGCGCTTGATATGCAAGCTTTAGAATATCATACTCGCGCTATGGCAACAGAAAAAGGTATAGCCGAACTCAACAGAAATTTACTAAATCCAATTATATAAAAATGAGAAAAACAATCATACTAATGACCGTACTGCTTTCCTTGAGCCTACAAGCACAAGAAATAAAAAGCCTCACCCTAAAAGATGCTATTACGTACGCACTTGAAAACAAAGCCGATGCAAAAAAGGCAAGATTACAAGTAGAAAAAGGTGACTACGAAATACAAGAAGTTCGATCAAGAGCCTTACCTCAAATTGCAGCAAATGGTAGCTTAAACTACAACCCAATTTTACAAACTACTGTAATTGACGGAGCTGGATTTGGCGCTCCAGGAACTACAATTCAAGCTGCGTTTGGTCAAAAATGGAACTCAACAGCAGGAATTTCTCTTAATCAAGCCTTATACGACCAAGCTGTATTTATAGGTTTGAAGGCAGCAAAATCTACTCGAGAGTTTTACCAAATAAACGCACAATTGACTGAAGAGCAAGTTATAGAGCGCGTAGCCAATGCTTATTACCAAGTTTATGTAACGCGTCAGAACTTAACTGTACTAGATAACAACCTTAAAAACACTCTTAAAGTTAAGGACATCATTCAAGGACAATATGACAACGGCCTAGCTAAAAAAATTGATTTAGATAGAACTTTAGTTCGTATCTCAAACATCAATACACTACGTCAACAAACTCTAAACGCTGTTACACTACAAGAAAACGCTTTGAAATTTTTTATGGGCTTAGCTGTAGATACGCCTATTTCTATTCCAGAAACAGAATTTGAGATTACACCGAACGCACTTACACTAGCTCCAGATACAACAACAAGAACAGAATATTTGTTACTTAAAAAGAATGAGCAATTATTGGAGTACCAAAAAAAATCTATTCAAGCCGCTTATTATCCAAGTTTATCGCTTACGGGTGGATATAACTTCATCGGTCAAGGTCCAGAGATGCCTTGGTTCAAGAAACCATCAGATGGCGTTTATTGGTCAGACTTTGCTTCTGTAGGACTGAATTTACGCGTACCTATCTTTTCAGGATTTGGAACAAAAGCAAGAGTAAGCCAAGCTGATAACAAACTGGCTTCTATCAAAGTAGATTTGGAAGAAACCAAACTGGCATTAGATTTAGAATACAGCAATGCAAAAACACAAATCGAGAATAGTATTGTATCGATCAACAATCAAAAAGAGAACGCAAAACTAGCTCAAGAAGTTTTAACAAATACCAACAACAACTACATTCAAGGCTTAGCGTCACTTACTGATTTACTTGAAGCAGAAAGCGAACTTGTTGCAGCTCAAAACAATTACACATCGGCCTTACTAGATTACAAATTAGCCGAAATACAATTAATAAAAGCAAAAGGAGAATTAAAAACATTAACCAATAAATAATCAAAATGAAAAAAATTATAATAACCGCTGTAATCATCATAGGTAGTTTAGGTGTAATTGGATATATTTTAACCAATAACAAAAAAGAGAACGAAGCCAAAACAGCAATTGTTGCTGAGAAAAATGCAACAATATCGGTACGAACTGATGTCGTAAAAACAGAAGTAGTATCTCTTGACTTTACCTCAAATGGAAATTTTGAACCGGTTCAAGAACTAAAATTTTCAGCTGAGAAATCAGGAAAAATAACTAAAGTTTTAGCCAAAGAAGGTGATTACGTAAGCGTAGGACAAACACTTGCTATTGTTCGTAGTGATGTGGTGAATGTAAATGCGCAAAATGCAAATGCTGTTTATCAAAACGCAGTAGCTGATTACAACCGATTTGAAAACGCATTTAAAACCGGCGGTGTGACCAAGCAACAACTAGACCAAGCAAAACTACAAATGGTAAATGCTAAGTCTCAATTGACTCAAGCTAACATTAACGTGGGAGACACGAGAATTAAAGCACCTATTAGCGGATTCATCAATAAAAAACACATTGAGGTAGGATCTATCATTACCGGAATGCCTGCAACACAATTGTTTGATATTGTAAACGTATCTAAACTAAAATTGAAAGTTAACGTAAACGAAAGTCAAGTAGCTGGATTAAAAGTAGGAAACGCTACAACAGTTGTTGCTAGTGTGTATCCTGACAAAACTTTCTCGGGAAAAATAACTTTTATTGCTGCAAAAGCAGATGAAACTTTAAACTTCCCGGTAGAAATAGAAATTACAAACAATGCCAATAAAGACCTAAAAGCAGGAATGTATGGTACGGCAGCATTTGCATCAACTCAGCAAAAACAAGCTTTAAAAATTGTTCCTAGAAATGCTTTTGTAGGCAGTGTGAGCAGCAATCAAGTATTTGTAATTGAAAACGGAACTGCTAAATTAAAAACAGTAACTGCTGGTAGAATTCTAGGTGATAAAGTAGAAATCTTAAACGGTCTTGAAGAAGGAGAGCAAATAATTGTAACGGGACAAATCAATTTGCAAGACGGTAGCAAAGTGGAGGTTATTAAATAAGTCTAAAGACCGAAAGTCTTAAAGTCATAAAGAAAAAAAAGTATGAAATTAGCAGAAATATCCATAAAACGTCCGTCGTTAGTGATTGTATTGTTTACAATCCTAACACTTGGTGGACTGTTCAGTTACAGCAATTTGGGGTATGAATTGATCCCGAAATTTGAAACGAACGTAATTACTATTGCTACCATTTACCCTGGAGCATCGCCTAGTGAGGTAGAAAATACCGTTACTAAAAAAATAGAGGACGCGATTGCCTCTCTTGAAAACATCAAAAAAATTGATTCCAAGTCGTACGAAAGTTTATCAACCGTATCGATCACATTGACCTCAACAGCTGACGTTAATATTTCGATGAACGATGCGCAACGTAAAATTAATGCTGTTTTAGGGGAACTTCCTGATGATGTAGAAACTCCCTCTTTAACTAAATTCTCCTTGAGTGATTTACCAATTATGACTCTTGGTGCCAATGGAAATTTAGACGAGGTAGCTTTTTACGATCTTGTTGATAAAAAATTAGCTCCTGTTATTTCACGTGTTGAAGGTGTGGCACAGGTAAACATTATTGGCGGACAAGAACGTGAAATCCAAGTGAATCTGGATGCTGTAAAAATGCAAGCCTACGGACTTTCTATTCCACAGGTTCAACAAAATATTTTGGCTTCTAATTTAGATTTCCCTACCGGAAACATTCAAACTCGTGAGCAAAAAATATTAATTCGTTTAGCCGGAAAATATAAAAACGTTGACGAATTAAGAAACCTAATTGTTTCCTCTAGAAATGGAATTCAAGTACGTCTAAGCGATATTGCTGATGTCCAAGATGGTCAAAAAATTACTGAAAAAGTAGCACGAGTAAATAGAAAAAGTGCTATTATCCTGCAAATCATTAAACAATCTGATGCGAATGCAGTTGCGGTAAGTGAAGAATTGGTGAAAACCATTGCTAAACTTGAATCGGATTACAAACCAGTAGGTCTAAAACTTGCAGTAGCTAAGGACAGTACTGTTTTTACACTTGAAGCGGCTGATGCAGTAGTGCATGATTTACTTATTGCGGTACTTCTTGTGGCACTTGTAATGTTGTTTTTCTTGCACAGTATCAGAAACTCATTGATTGTAATGGTTTCTATTCCGGCTTCGTTAATTGCAACGTTTATCGGGATTTATTTGATGGGCTACACCTTAAACTTAATGAGTTTATTGGGATTATCTCTTGTAGTAGGTATCTTGGTGGATGATGCTATTGTGGTACTCGAGAATATTTATAGGCACATGGAAATGGGCAAGAATAAAGTGCGAGCGGCTTATGATGGTACTGCCGAAATTGGTGGAACAGTAGTGTCGATTACCTTGGTAATTGTGGTAGTATTTTTACCTATCGCTATGAGTACAGGTTTAGTGTCAAACATTATCACGCAATTTTGTGTCACTGTTATTATTTCAACCTTATTGTCATTGGTGGCATCGTTTACTATTATTCCTTGGTTGTCTTCAAGATACGGTAGATTAGAGCACATTACTGGTAAAAACCTTTTTGGAAGAATCATTCTTGGGTTTGAAAGTTACTTGACTCGTTTTACAAACTGGATTTCTAGATTATTAGAGTGGTGTTTGGATCATTATGTAAAAACCTTAGTGATTATAGTTGTGATCTTTTTTGGATCGATGATTAGTTTACTAGGTGGTGGATTCATTGGTGGAGAATTTTTCGCAGCTTCTGATAGTGGTGAGTTCTTGGTTCAAATAGAAATGCCAAAAGATGCGTCATTGGAACAAACCAATTTTATGACTCAAAAAGCAGAAGATTTTTTATCTAAAGAAGAATACGTTTTTAGTCAAATTACAACTGTAGGACAAAACAGTACTGGATTAGGTGCTTCTCAAGCTACGGCTTACAAAGCAGAAATCAACGTGAAAATGGTAGGTCTAGACAAACGTGATGAACCTGCAAATGTATATGCTGCTAAGACTAAACGTAAACTAGAAAAAGTTTTAGTTGGTGCCAAGGTAAAAACAGTTCCTGTTGGTATTTTAGGTACTGCCGAAGATGCTACCTTAAATTTAATTGTAACTGGTCCTGATGTAGCTAGCGCCATGCTTTTTGCGAAAGCGGCCGAAAAAGAATTACGTACAATTCCTGGAGCTACTGAAATTGAATTATCTGTTGAAGATGGTAATCCAGAAGTGAACGTAAAAGTAGATCGTGATAAAATGGCAGCTCTTGGGTTGAACCTGCAAACAGTAGGTATCACCATGCAAACGGCGTTTAGCGGAAATACCGACGGACGTTTTAGAGCGGGTGAATACGAGTATGACATCAACATTAAATACAACGCTTTTGATAGAAAAAGTATTGCTGACGTAAGTAACTTGATCTTCATAAACGATATGGGTCAGCAAATTAAATTGAATCAATTTGCAACCGTAACCGAAGGTTCAGGACCGAGTCAATTGGAACGTCGAGACAAATCAGCATCGGTAACGGTAAAAGGTCAAAACGTAGGAGTTGCTTCTGGTACCATTGTAGCAATGTGGCAAGAAAAAATTGATAAATTGAAAAAACCAGTAGGTGTAAATTACATTTGGGGCGGTGATCAAGAAAACCAAGCTGAAGGTTTTGGAACGCTAGGAATTGCATTATTAGCGGCTATTATTTTGGTTTACTTGGTAATGGTTTCGTTATATGACAGTTTTGTGCATCCATTTGTGGTATTATTTGCCATACCGCTTTCGTTTATTGGAGCCATGTTGGCTTTGGCTTTGACCAATAATACATTGAACATCTTTACCATTTTGGGTATTATCATGCTTATTGGTTTGGTTTGTAAAAACGCGATCATGTTGGTAGATTACACCAACCAAAGGCGTAAAGCTGGTGAAACAGTTAGAACGGCCTTAATTCAAGCCAATCATGCTAGGCTACGTCCTATCTTGATGACCACAATTGCGATGGTTTTTGGTATGTTCCCTATTGCATTAGCATCTGGAGCTGGTGCCGAATGGAAAAACGGACTGGCTTGGGTAATTATTGGTGGATTAATATCTTCATTATTCTTAACACTTGTTGTGGTTCCTGTAATTTATCAGATTACGGAGAAAATAATAAACAGAGTTTCTAAAGGTGAAAAAGTAGATTACGAAGCTGAAATGGTTGCTGATTACGAGCACCGAGAAGTGAGCGAGCACTAAGCAATAGATCATTCTTATTTAATAAAAAACCGACCTGCACTTGATAGATGCAGGTCGGTTTTTTTTGTTTTGAAAATAATTAACAAAGTAGAAAAATATACCTGATATCCCTTTCAACAATAGGTCAACTAAAAAAAAATCTCCTTACACTGAAATTAAAAATTCAGACAGCGTTAGGATTTTAAAAGCTAAAATACAGCACTTTAAAGCTTATTTCCTTACCTAAAATAAATCAATACCACGGTAATATTTTATTTGGCACGCTACTTGAATATATCCTATCAAATAAGTTTAAAGCGGCAACCGAAAAGCTAACGAGTAGGTACCAATCAAAAAATGAAATATCATGAAAAAAATTACTCTTTTAGTTGCAAGTATCTTTGTTTTGGGAGGCGGTATCGCTACGGCCACTGCAGCAACAACTTCTACCATTGGCGGAAAATCAATTATCGATTTTAATAATGAAGATCCAATTGTGTTTGTAGAACGCGGTATCGAATTTTATGTATTCCCTGATGGACAATTAGATTTTAACACGCGACCAGATTCCAAAGGTGGTATGTATTATAGAACATCCCCAAGTCGCGGTGCTAACAAAACGTACGGCGCTCCAGTGAATAATCGAAAAGGAGATTATGGAGTACGCGTTTCCCACGATAATTTGGGTCGTGTTCGTCAAGTAGGCAATGTTTTTATAAACTATGATGCCTTTGACCGTGTAAAACGAATAGGCTCTGTATACATGACTTATAACCGTTATGCCTTAGAGCGTGTTGGTGGTTTAGAAATTATCTACAACAGACGTGGACAAATTGTTGACCTAATTGGCTCTGTCAAAGGAGGTCGTTCTGCTTATGGCAGTAAAGGCAACTATGACGACCGCTACGAATCTAAAAACGATGACACGTACTATTACAGAAGTAACCGCAATACGAGCGCTACCGAAGCAAAAGTAGCTGCAAATACAGCAATAGTTCTTAATAGAAATAAATAGTTTGGTTTGGTGGAAATTTGGTAAGTTAAAAAACCCCGTTGAAATTGTATCAACGGGGTTTTGCTTTTAACACGCTTAGCGTTTCTTGCATTTTTAATCCATAGAAATAATAACAAATTCACTTCTACGATTGGCTTGATGTTGTTCCTCTGTACAGTTTGATTTGTTCGTTGGTTCACATCCACAATCATTAACAAGTTGCGATTCGCCGTATCCTTTTGCGGTTAATCTATTTGCAGCTATGCCGTTTTTGATTAACCAAGCTTTTGTAGATTTTGCTCTTCTATCAGAAAGTGCTTGGTTGTAAGCAACCGTTTGTCTACAATCGGTATGAGATCTAATATCGATTTTCATTTTTGGGTATTGCTGCATTACCGCTAATACTTTCTCTAATTCAAAGGCTGCATCTTTTCTGATAAATGATTTGTCTAAATCAAAATACAAAATCGGAATATCTAATGTTTTAGCTAAATCAGTACCCACATCAATGCGTTTTTGACGCGGTTCAAGTGCTAAAGGCTGTTTGGTCTCGCCAGAGGTTTTCGCAATAGCTACCATTTGTTCTTTGGTTTCGTACTCTGCCTTTTCTCCGCGCAAGTAATACGACTTTCCGCAGTCAACTGCAAATGAATAAGCGCCATCAAAACCTACTGTAATTTCTTTAATCAATTTAAAAGAGCTATCAAACAAACTCACTTTGGCATTAGCCAGAACTTGTCCACTTTCTTGATCAGTTATAATACCGGTTAACAATTGCTCACAAACCGGAACTGGCAAAGCTAAAAAAGTATAAATATCATCAGAACCTAAACCTCCTTCTCTATTTGAACTAAAAAATCCTTTGGTAGAAGTAGCATTCATCAACAAAGCAAAATCATCTTTGGAACTGTTGATAGGAGCTCCAATATTTTGTACTGCATCGACACTATTGGATGCATTGATTTTAGAACTAAACACATCTAATCCTCCTAAACCAGGATGGCCATCACTGGCAAAATACAATGTGTTGTCAGCAGCAATAAACGGAAAGGTCTCTCGCCCTTCGGTGTTAATTGAAGTGCCTAAGTTTTGAGGAATTCCGTAACTACCGTCAGAATTAATCGTTACATACCATAAGTCTGATAATCCTTTTGTACCAGGCATATCAGAGGCAAAATATAATAGTTTTTCATCTAAACTCAATGTTGGATGCGCCACACTGTATTCATTGCTATTAAATGGCAGCTCTTGTACATTAACCCATTTACCATCTTGTTTAGTCGCTTTGTAAAGTTTAAGCAAAGTCACTCTGCTTTTATCTTTTTGTTTTTTACCGTTTAAATAGTTGTTTCGGGTAAAATACATCGTTGATCCATCTTTTGTAAAAATAGGAGTCGACTCATGAAACTTGGTATTGATCGTTTTATTGAACAATTTAGGATCACTAGCATTTCCTTGCTCGTTTAGAGCCGCGCTGTACAAATTGGTAAAAGCTGAATTATCCCATTTGAATACTTTTTTTGCTATACCACCAGTATCTCTTGCTGAAGCAAACAGTAAAGTATTATCGTAATATGAACTTCCATAATCAGAATAAGGTGAATTAATTCCTGCATCCGCGATGGTAAATCGGCCTGAATTGGCTTTGATATCCTCTAAATAATCTTTTTGCTTAGAGAACAGTTTAGCGCGCTGATCTCCACTAGCAACGGCTGTAAATTTAGTCAGTATTTGATTCGCCTTCTCGTATTGCCCGACCGCTTTCAAAGTTTGCGCATATCTGTAATAGTACTCCGGCTGCTGCTCTTGATTCATGGCAAATAGTTCTGTGTACCATTTCTCAGCCGCTGCTAAATCTGCTATAAAGTAATAAGAATCGCCCAATTTACGGAACATTTTCTCATCCTTGTAACCTTTCTCTGCAACCTTTTCGTAGGTGGCTATAGCATCGACATAAGAATAATTATCGAACTTTTTGTCGGCACTAACTGCTCCTCTGTTTTGACTCCAAGAAGTTATAGAAACTAGTAGTAGCAAAGTTGCAAAAACGCTGTTTTTTATATTTGTTTTCATACTTAACTTATATTAAAAGAATCGTGGAGAGGTTATTTTGTTATACTTATTAAGAATTTCATAACGCAAGAAAATCTCGTGTGATCCTGAATTGTAATTAGCCAATTTTGTAGTCTCTAAATCGTATCCATAACCTATGAACCAAGAGTCAGAAACTTGAAAACCTACTAACGCACTTAGGGCAGCACTCCATCTGTATGCAACTCCCGCAGTAAATTTTTCATTAAACATAAAGTTCGCTGATACATCTACTTGTAAAGGCGCACCTTCAACCAATTTGGTCATCATAGCAGGCTTAAACTTTAAATTATAAGTTAAATCAAATACATGCCCAGCAGTTAAATAATAATTAACGCGCTCTCTTGCAATGTAAGATGTTGATCCAGGTCCGGCCGTACGATCAAAATGTTTGGTTTCTAATAGATTCGGTGCCGAAAATCCGACATAGGTATTATCTGAATACCAATACAAACCAAATCCAACATTTGGCGCAAAACGGTTATCGATATTACCTTCTAAAACATTCTGATATTGGTTAAGCTTACTAAAGTTCACGCTAAGCAAATTAGCTGAAGCTTTCAAACCAAAAGCCAACTTATATTTTTCAGAAGTATTGATATAATAGGAGAAATCTACCGCAAGATTACTCTCATCTGATGGACCAATCTTATCATTAATTACCGAAACTCCTAAACCTACTTTTGACTCGTTAATAGGGAAATTGATCGAAGCAGTACTAGTTACAGGTGCTCCTTCTAGACCAACCCATTGTGTTCTATACAACGCAAATATGTTCATGGCCTCACGTGATCCTGCATAGGCAGGATTCACGTTTATGGTATTGTACATATACTGCGTAAACTGAGCATCTTGTTGCGCACTCATTGTAGCGGTAAACAACAGTAAAAAAGCTATTAGTTTTGTTTTCATGTTCTATCGTTTTTGACTTAGCAAATTAGTGTTGATTATCTATTGATGTATAAGTACCCTGCTTTCTCGAAATTATTACCAGCACTATCCTTGTATTTCAAGATATAGTAGTAAGTCCCTTCTGGTAACTCTTCTGATTGTTTAACCGTTACTCTACCTTCTGATATACCTCTAAAGGCTCTATCATCATTATTGTAACCATTTCTTTCAAATACCAATACTCCCCAACGGTTGTAAATCTCCACTCTATTGTCTTGATAACATTCTAAACCACGTACTCTGAATATCTTATTATCTCCCTCGCCATTTGGAATAACCGCGTTGAACACTTCGATCTGACAACCATTAACTCCTAACACAGTTGGACGATCTTCAAGCGTGTTAGAATCGTCTGAAAGATCCGTTACAACAACTCCAAGTGGTGTAGTTCCTCTTGCTTGTGCTTGGTTGGAAACACTTCCTAGATTTATATCACTCTGTTTTAATGGATATACTCCTGTGTACGCAGTAGTATTCGTTTCATTAATACCAAGTACAGCAATTGGACCTCCTGTTAATGTTAATCCTGGTAAATTATCCGTTACTACAACATTGTTTAAAACTACATTACCTGTATTGGTTACCTCGAATCTATAGGTGATTGTTTCTCCTGCTTGTGCAAAACCATCTCCATTTTCATCGTTAAACACAGCTGTTTTAATTATTGCAATCATTGGCGTTTCTGCAATAACTACTGTCGCAACTGCCGTTGTACAATTGGCAGGGTTCGCACCAACTTCACAAATTTGGTATCTAATTGTATAAGTTCCCGCAGTTGTATTTGGTGCAACTGTTAAGTTACCTTCTGCATCAATACTCAAAGGACCATCTGTAACTGGAGTAACATCTGTATTGGCTGAAGAAACTCTATTACCGTTTAAAGTATCATTAGCAGTAACATTGCCACCTGTTGGAGGAATTACAATATCATTCGCTACAATTGGGTTATTAATTACAATCGTTACAATTGCCGTCGTACAATTAACCGGATTTGCACCAGTCTCGCAAATCTGATACATAATAGTATAAGTTCCACTAGGTGTATTAGCAGCTACCGTAACATTTCCTTGAGCGTCAATACTCAATGGCCCATTAGTTGCCGGTGTCACTGCTATGTTAGCAGGAATTACAGGTTGTCCATTCAAGGTATCATTCGACAACACATTTCCTCCTGTAGCTGGCAGTGTATCATTTCCTGCAGTAATACTTCCGTTATTTACCACAACTGTTACTGTTGCTTGCTCACAATTCACTGGGTTGGCTCCTACTTCGCAGATTTCATATACTACGGTGTAAGTTCCTGATGGTGTGTTAGGGTTCACCGTGATCGTTCCGTCTGCATTCAACGTCAAGCCTGATGGAACTGTTACACCTGTCAATGTTACTTGACCTGGGTTGGTTCCAATCACTACTGGACTTCCATCTAAAGTATCGTTGATGATAACTGATGGTGTCGAATCTCCTGCGCTTACAACCGCTGGTGTATCGTTCACAGCGTCGATTGGATTGTCAACTACAACTGTTACAGTTGCTGTATCGCAATTTGCTGGGTTGGCTCCTACTTCGCAGATTTCGTAAACTACTGTATACGTCCCTGATGGTGTGTTTGCGTTTACCGTAATTGTTCCGTCTGCATTCAATGTCAAGCCTGCTGGAACTGTTACGCCTGTCAATGTTACTTGACCTGGGTTGGTACCGATTACTGATGGACTTCCGTCTAATGTGTCGTTAGCTACTACACTTGGTGTGCTATCGCCTACCGCAACTGCTGCTGGTGTATCATTGTTCGCTACAATTGGATTGTTCACCACAACTGTTGCTGTTGCTTGCTCACAATTCACTGGGTTGGCTCCTACTTCGCAGATTTCATATACTACGGTGTAAGTTCCTGATGGTGTGTTAGCATTCACCGTGATCGTTCCGTCTGCATTCAACGTCAAGCCTGCTGGTACGGTTACGCCTGTCAATGTTACTTGACCTGGGTTGGTGCCAATTACTGCTGGACTTCCGTCTAATGTATCGTTAGCTACTACACTTGGTGTGCTATCTCCAACTGAAACTGCTGCTGGTGTATCATTGTTGGCTACAATTGGATTGTTCACCACAACTGTTACGGTTCCTTGCTCACAATTCGCTGGGTTGGCTCCTACTTCGCAGATTTCATATACTACGGTGTAAGTTCCTGATGGTGTGTTAGCATTCACCGTGATCGTTCCGTCTGCATTCAACGTCAAGCCTGCTGGTACGGTTACTCCTGTCAATGTTACTTGACCTGGGTTGGTTCCGATTACTACTGGATTGCCATCTAAAGTATCATTAACTACAACACTTGGTGTGCTATCGCCTACTGAAACTGCTGCTGGTGTATCGTTGTTTGCCACTAACTCATTAGTAACTACAACTGTTGCAGTTGCTTGCTTACAATTTATTGG
>CAZMHK010000008.1:1802-6772 GCA_964566045.1 uncultured Flavobacterium sp. | reverse complement strand
TACAACACTTGGTGTGCTATCGCCTACTGAAACTGCTGCTGGCGTATCATTGTTTGCCACTAACTCATTAGTAACTACAACTGTTGCAGTTGCCGTATCGCAATTCGCTGGTGTTACATTCAATCCTGTAGATGGATTGGCTTCGCATAATTGGTAAGTAATGCTGTACGTACCACTTGCAGTATTGGCTGCAACGGTTACTATTCCGTTAGCATCAATACTCAATGGCCCTGTTGTTAATGGCGTTACATTGGTATTGATTGTAGTTGCTGCTATGTTACTTAACGTATCATTTGTCAATACATTCAATGCTGTTACAACCGTATTGTTTGATGAAACAGTTACCGATGGATCATTCACTGCATCGATTGGATTGTTAACTACAACTGTTGCGGTAGCGGTATCACAATTTGCTGGACTTACGTTTAATCCTGTTGATGGATTAGCTTCGCATAATTGATAAGTGATACTGTACGTACCACTTGCAGTATTGGCTGCAACTGTTACTATTCCATTAGCATCAATGCTCAGTGGTCCTGTCGTTAATGGCGTTACATTGGTATTGGTCGTAGTGGCTGCTAGGTTGCTTAACTTATCATTTGTCAATGCGTTCAATGCAGTTACAACCGTATTGTTTGAGGCAACAGTTACCGATGGATCATTCACTGCATCGATTGGATTGTTAACTACAACTGTTGCGGTAGCGGTATCACAATTTGCTGGACTTACGTTTAATCCTGTTGATGGATTAGCTTCGCATAATTGATAAGTGATACTGTACGTACCACTTGCAGTATTGGCTGCAACTGTTACTATTCCATTAGCATCAATGCTCAGTGGTCCTGTCGTTAATGGCGTTACATTGGTATTGGTCGTAGTGGCTGCTAGGTTGCTTAACTTATCATTTGTCAATGCGTTCAATGCAGTTACAACCGTATTGTTTGAGGCAACAGTTACCGATGGATCATTCACTGCATCGATTGGATTGTTAACTACAACTGTTGCGGTAGCGGTATCACAATTTGCTGGACTTACGTTTAATCCTGTTGATGGATTAGCTTCGCATAATTGATAAGTGATACTGTACGTACCACTTGCAGTATTGGCTGCAACGGTTACTATTCCATTAGCATCAATGCTCAGTGGTCCTGTCGTTAATGACGTTACATTGGTATTGGTGGTAGTGGCTGCAACTCCATTTAACGTATCATTTGTTAAAGTATTTAAGGCCGTTACGATTGTATTGTTTGACACAACAGTCACTGATGGGTCGTCTACTGCATCTATCGGATTCAAAACTACTATTGTAGCAATAGCGCTATTACAATTTGCTGGTACCACACTCAATCCTGTTGAAGGATTAACTTCACATAATTCATAGGTAATACTATAACTACCACTTGGAGTGTTTCCTGCTAATGTTACTGCTCCAATTGAATCGATACTCAATGGTCCTTCAGAAACTGGTGTAACATTCGTATTGGCTGGACTTACTAAAACAGTATTCAAAGTATCATTATCTGTTACATTAAACACCACTTTTGGATTTACTCCCGTGTTTACTGCCACTGGATTATCATCAACAGCATCAATTGGGTTTAATACAACAACTGTTGCGGTAGCGTTTGTGCAATTAACAGGATCTGCTCCCGTTTCACACAACTGATAAGTAATGCTATAGGTCCCAGAAACTGTATTAGGTGCTAATGTCAAATTCCCATCTGCATCAATACTCAATGGACCTGTGGTTATTGGAGTAACATCGGTATTTGCTAATGTAACTGCTATTCCATTCAAACTATCTGCTCCATTACCGTTATTAGCTAACACACTTCCAACTTGTGTAGCAACTGTAGTACTTGGAACTTGTGTTGGGAAGCTATCAGCAAAAGCATCAATATCATTACTAATAAGGATTTTCGCATTTGCTATATCACAGTTTGAAGGATTTATCTTTTCACATATTTGGTAAAAAACCATATAGGTACCGGAAACCTGTCCAGGTGGAACCGTAATTGTACCATTACTATTAAGTACAAATCCTGTTGGTGCAGTTCCACTTACTGTTAAATTAACATCTGCTGGATTTAAAACTACTCCATTTAGAGTGTCATTATTCAATACTGATGTAGTAGTTCCACCAATACCACCTGTATATGGTACTGCTGTAAAATCATCAACAATGGCATCTACTGCAGCTTGGAAAACATTTACTGTTACTGATGCAGTGCTGCAATTAGGGGGATTTGAACCAATTTCACATATTTGATACTCCAGAGTTTGAGGCCCTACAGGTGTGCCTGGTGCTATTGTAATGGTACCATCTGGATTTAAAGTTAATACTGGATTTACAGCTGTAGTTGTCAAAATCACATCAGTAGGATTGATAGGCGGAATTCCACTTAAAGTATCATTCCCTAATACAGAACCAGTTGTAGCTCCAGGAAGACCTCCTGTTGTATCCGCATTTGCTACAATTGCATTTAATACTACTATTGTTGCTGTTGCTGTTTCACAATTAACAGGGTTTGCTCCCACTTCACATATTTGATAAGTAATACTATAAGTACCAGAAGCTGTGTTAGGTGCTAAACTAATCTCCCCATTACTTGCTATACTAAGTGGACCAGTTATTTGCGGTGTGACATTAGTATTTGCATCTGTAACTAGATTTCCATGTAACGTATCATTTGTAGTTACATTTAAAACAACTTTAGAAACTTCAGCAGTCGAAACTGTAAGAGGCCCATCATTTACTGCAAGTAATAGATTCTGAACTAAAATTGTAGCTGTCGCAGTATCACAATTAGCTGGGCTTGCACCAGATTCACACAATTGGTAGGTGATGGTATATGTTCCAGAAGCTGTGTTTGCTGCTAATATTAAATTACCATCAACATCTACACTCAAAGGCCCTTCTGTAACTGGTGTTACATCACTATTAGTTGCTGTAACGAACGAACCATTTAAGGTATCATTTGATGTTACATTTTGTATGGTAATTGGCGTAGTACCTGACGCAACTGTTGTTAGACCATCATCTACCGCATCTATTGAATTTAAAACTACTACAGTAGCTGTTGCAATATCACAATTTGCTGGGCTTAAATTCGATCCTGTTGATGGATTAGCTTCACATAATTGGTAAGTGATACTGTATGTACCACTCGGAGTATTGGCTGCCACGGTTACTATTCCATCAGCATCAATACTTAATGGTCCATTTGTTAATGGAGTCACGTTGGTATTTGCCGTTGTTGCAGCGATGCCTGCTAATGTATCATTTGCTAAAGCATTAATTGCGGTTACAACCGTATTGTTGGAAGCAACGGTTACTGGTCCGTCATTTACGGCATCAATTGGATTGGAAACTACAATTGTAGCGGTTGCGGTATCACAATTCGCTGGTGTTACGTTTGATCCTGTTGATGGATTAGCTTCACACAATTGGTATGTGATCGTGTACGTACCTGATGGGGTGTTGGCCGCAACGGTTACGATTCCGTTAGCATCTATACTTAATGGTCCGCTTGTTAATGGAGTCACGTTGGTATTAGCTGTTGTTGCAGCGATTCCTGCTAATGTATCATTTGTCAAAGCATTTACTGCTGTTACAACCGTGTTGTTTGAAGCAACGGTTACTGGTCCGTCGTTTACGGCGTCAATTGGATTAGCAACTACAATTGTAGCGGTTGCTGTATCACAATTTGATGGTGTGACGTTTAACCCTGTCGATGGACTAGCCTCACATAATTGGTACGTGATCGTATAAGTTCCTGATGGGGTGTTAGCCGCAACGGTTACGATTCCGTTAGCATCAATGCTTAATGGACCGCTTGTTAATGGAGTCACGTTGGTATTGGCTGTTGTTGCAGCGATGCCTGCTAATGTATCATTTGCTAAAGCATTAATTGCGGTTACAACCGTATTGTTGGAAGCAACGGTTACTGGTCCGTCATTTACGGCATCAATTGGATTGGAAACTACAATTGTAGCGGTTGCGGTATCACAATTCGCTGGTGTTACGTTTGATCCTGTTGATGGATTAGCTTCACACAATTGGTATGTGATCGTGTACGTACCTGATGGGGTGTTGGCCGCAACGGTTACGATTCCGTTAGCATCTATACTTAATGGTCCGCTTGTTAATGGAGTCACGTTGGTATTAGCTGTTGTTGCAGCGATTCCTGCTAATGTATCATTTGTCAAAGCATTTACTGCTGTTACAACCGTGTTGTTTGAAGCAACGGTTACTGGTCCGTCGTTTACGGCGTCAATTGGATTAGCAACTACAATTGTAGCGGTTGCTGTATCACAATTGGATGGTGTTAGGTTTGATCCTGTTGATGGATTGGCCTCGCATAATTGGTAAGTGATTGTATAAGTTCCTGATGGGGTGTTGGCCGCAACGGTTACGATTCCGTTAGCATCTATACTCAATGGTCCGCTTGTTAATGGAGTTACGTTGGTATTGGCTGTGGTTGCAGCGATTCCAGATAACGTATCATTTGTCAAAGCATTTACTGCTGTTACAACCGTATTGTTGGAAGCAACGGTTACTGGTCCGTCATTTACGGCGTCAATTGGATTAGCAACTACAATTGTAGCGGTTGCTGTATCGCAATTGGCTGGATTGGCTCCTACTTCGCACAATTCATAAGTAATGCTATAGGTTCCACTTGGCGTGTTCGCCGCTAAGGTTAATACACCATTGCCATCTATACTCAATGGACCTGCTGATACTGGCGTTACATCTGTATTGACTGCTGTTACTGCTACGCCATTCAACGTATCATTGGCTGTTACGTTTTGAACAACACTTGGTGTTGCTGCTGTAGCTACTGTTGTTGGTCCGTCAACTACCGCAATTAATATATTTACCGGTACTGGGGTATTGGTTGATGCATTGTTACCTGGAGTTGGATCAGCTTCGTTCGCTGCAATAGTCGCTGTATTGGCATAACTACCAC
>CAZMHK010000008.1:0-1702 GCA_964566045.1 uncultured Flavobacterium sp. | reverse complement strand
AAGGTGAACACCACATTGCTTCCCACATTTGGTGATGGGTTATCTACCGTTTTAGCTACGCTTACATTGGCTTGAGGAACCGGTACTGGGGTATTGGTTGATGCATTGTTACCGGGAGTTGGATCAGCTTCGTTCGCTGCAATAGTCGCTGTATTGGCATAACTACCACTAGCATTTACTGTTGCTGTGATGTTTAATGTTGCAATTGCTCCATTGGCTAAAGTGCCTATTGACCATACGCCTGTTCCACTTGTGTACGTGCCCGTTGATGGAGTTGCACTCACAAATGTGTAGCCTGATGGCAATAAATCAGTAACACTTACTCCTGTTGCTGAACTTGGTCCTGCGTTGTTTGCCGTTAAGGTGAACACCACATTGCTTCCCACATTTGGTGATGGGTTATCTACCGTTTTAGTTACGCTTACATTGGCTTGAGGAACCGGTACTGGGGTACTTGTTGACGTATTATTTACTGACACGGGATCTGTTTCATTACCAACTATGGTGGCCGTATTAGCATAACTTCCCGACGCTCTCACTGTAGCCTCTATCGATAAGGTTGCATTTGCACCGTTGGCTAAGTTACCAATCGTCCAAAGGCCTGTGGTATTGTTGTAAGTACCAACCGATGGAGTGGCACTTACAAAAGTATAACCCGATGGTAAAATATCAGAAACACTTACTCCTGACGCTGCACCAGTTCCTAAATTATTTGCCGTCAAGGTAAATGTAACATTACTACCCACATTTGGCGAAGCGTTATTTACTGATTTAGCAATTTGTAAATCAGCACTAGTCAATCCTTCAATTAAATTTAAAAATACTCCTGAATCTAAAAAAGCATCACCCGCATCAGCAATAACAACCTTAAAGGTATAGGTACCACCAGGTGTCAAATTTTTTATACTTCTTGTTATAAAAGAAGTTACACCATTAAACTCACTAAAAATTGGAAAAGGTCCGGGCTGTGGAGCCGTATTTTGTACATATTTACCTCCACTGACCGTTGTACGGTGCCCGTTGTTAATATACAAGGCAGACTGTGTACCATCATAAGCAGCTACTGGAATTGCTGGGGATGAAAAACCAGGAACACCTGCATTTATCTTATTGATAGATGTAGGACTACCAGCTGGAGTAGTAGCTAAGTTTTGAGTACCTGTAATACCCGGTCCTGAAATAAAAAAACCAAAAGCATCATCAAAGGTTGAGCCTACATAATCCGGATATTCTTCGGATCCAAAATGATAACCTATTTTTAAACCAGTTATGGACGGCCCCAAAGTAATCGTAAAGCTGTAAGCCACTAAATCTCGCGTAGCCGTTGCATCAATTGTAGATAAATTTGGATCTGATAGTGTTGTAGCTCCTGCTGGATTTGCAGATCGTTGAACGGCGGTATTTCTATTGGCTAACTCAAATGGAGCATTTCCTGTGCTAAAATAAGCTCCAGTAGGAAAACCAAGACCAGCTCCCGTCTGCCCATTTGTAAATGTAGCTATTTGGTTTGCTCTAAGAGTAGCAGCCGCTGCTGCACCAGTCAAAGTACCGCCAGTAATTACAATACCTGGCCCTTGCAGCGATAGGTTAATTTGCGCATTCGTAGGGTTAGTTACCGCAGTAACTTGAGCATTAATAGTTAGCGTGTATAAGAAACAAAATAAGAATAAAAATCTTACTATTCTAAGACTAAAAAAGGGTA
>CAZMHK010000007.1:0-48023 GCA_964566045.1 uncultured Flavobacterium sp. | reverse complement strand
CTCCTACCGATTTCAATGTCTCGGTTCCAAATTGATATTTACCTAAATAACCTAAGGAATTGATTTTTTTATACTTGCTTTCGGATTCTCTTTTTCCGATAGCTTCTTTAAAACCAACAAAAAAATTACCAGTGTAAGGAATACTTGAATTGTTGTATTCACTTGCTTGTTCAGATGGAAATAAGTAGTGCGAACCATCTTCTTCATTAATAAGAAACCAGGGGTTAGTTTCTAAATTTAAAGGCTTAAAACCTAAACTCAAAAAAACTGTAATAACAGTCAGACTAGTGTAAAAATACCACTTCTTTATCATAAATTGTTTTTCTTCAAAACGCTGTCCCGTTAAGAAATTTCTATGCACAAAGGTACGTAAAAAATAGCAAGCCTGATAATCAGCACGTTAAACTTTTCTAAAAATAGACGAAGTGGTATTTTATGTCGCCGAACTGACTGATTTCGAGTGTTGGAGCGGGAACCTTGATGGTATTAATTAAAGAAAAAACAGTCTTCAAAACCGGAGATTGGGTCTTTATTTTGGTTAAATCAACATCCAAACTAAGGTAAAACTGTCTCGTTCGCCTTGCATTAAAGCCAGCCGTTGCAACTTGATCGTTAGGGTCTCCTGCTAGCATTCCATCGGCGCTGTATCCCAAGGCAATATTGAGCCATTTGGGCAACTTTGATTGCTTGGCAAAGGAATGCAAGTTCACCGAAAGCCAATAGGTTTGACCGTTGTAATCTTTTAAAATTTGTTCCGTCAAATTGGCGCCCAAAACCTCTGGACGGTATTTTGCAAAATTGGTTTGATGAAAAGAAAATTTAGGAATAATACGCTGTTCTTCCCACAGAAGATCCTGTGCGAGATACAAGCCCGTTCCTGTTGCGTTGGCTACCACGTCGCCTACAGATGCTCCCCATTCTTGAGAAAAACCATCCATAACCTCAACCGCAGTTAAAAAGGCAAAACCCATTCCAGCACCGTACAACCTCTGTTGCTTTTTACTGGCACCGCTCCATTGCCAAAGTTCAGCGCTCAAGCGACCCAATTGGTAAGAAGAATAAACATGTCCTACCTTATCCATTTGAAGCCATTCTGCATTATCGTCAACAAAATGAAATTTCGAACGAGGATACGAAGCATACCATAACTGATTTAATCCAATTAAGGTTCCAGTTGCAAGTGCGGCTTGCGAAATTCCTACTGCTTTTTGTCGTTTAAGATTTAAGGAATCAGCAGGTTCAAAAAAACGCTGTGCTAAACTTATTTGAAAAAAAAGGAGGAAACAAAGAACAAGGCGCATTTTATCGTTGCACGCCTTGACTGCTAATCCAATCAGAGTATTTTTTTGCATTAACATTGTGCTCCTCTAAAGTTGTAGCAAACTCATGGTACCCAAAACGATCTACGCTGGCGCAAAAGTAAATGAAGTCGTTTTTCTCAGGATTTAAAACTGCTTCGAGCGCAGTGATATCTGGCATAGCAATTGGCCCCGGAGGTAAACCAATATTCATATAAGTATTGTAAGGATGCGGCGTTACCAAGTCTTTATAAAAAACTCTTTTTATCACTTGATCAAAGTCGTTAGATTTCTTTTTCAAGGCATAAATAACGGTTGGATCGGCTTGCAAAGGCATTTCTAAACGCAAACGATTCAAGTATACGCCTGCAATGCGCGGTCTTTCGTCTTTTTTTACTGATTCTTTATGAACGATTGATGCTAAAGTTGTTGCCTGAATAGGTGTTAAACCTTGTTTTTGCGCCTGTGCAATACGCGCCTCAGTCCAAAAATTACGGTATTCTTTTAGCATTTTATCTCTGAACTTTACTGCAGAGGTATTCCAATAAATTTCATAGGTGTTCGGAATAAATAAGGCCAGAACTGTCTCTTCATTAAAGCCGTTTTCTTTTAAAAAAGTAGAATCCTTGAAAGCTTGCAATAGTGAAATACTGTCAGCTTCGATTTGTGAACCCACACGACCTGCTAAGTTCTCGATGCGTTCTTGATTGTTAAAAGCCAATTTCACCGCTGAATTAAGGCGCAGACTTTTAACCAATTCGTAACTATTCATTCCTTTTGTCAAAAGAAAGCGACCTGGAATCACATTCTCGGTATACCCGCGTTTGCTGGCAACTGTTTCAAAACGTTCCATATCTTCAACATAAGGCACAAGCAATTGTTTTACTTGCTCATAATTTGCATCAGTAGGCACGTATACGTACACTTCGTTTTCTGAAAACTTGGTGTTTGGCGAAAATACTTTTTGTACAAAATACAAACCGTACACCAATAAAATCGAGATTACAACTACAGATACAATGCTAATTATTTTTTTGATATTCATTTGAGGGCTTTTATGAATGAAGAAATATGTTTTTTAATTTATATCTAACTATTTGAAAAACAACAACTCATTTTATACAATTAAAGCGAAGGCCATTTTGTATTAATGAGTTGAAAAATGGCTTCGTCTTTGTAGACTCCTTTTACAAAAGTCCAATCTTTTTTTACGCCAATTTTTTCGAATCCAAATTTAGTAAAAAGTGCCGTACTTGCAGCATTTTCGGTACTAATATTTGCATACAATTGATGTAAATTGAGATTTGTAAAAGCATATTCAATTAATAAATCTAACGCTTCTGAACCGATGTTTTGATTTCTATTTTCCGATTTTTGAATAACGATGCCAACACCTGCTCTATTGTTTTTGGGATCAAAATCAAACAAATCGATTAAGCCAACTGCCGGAAAATCTTCATCTTGACAAATAGCCAATCGCAGTTGTTTGGCTTCATAAATATCTTGTTGGGCGTTTTCAAGGTATTGTTTGACCAAAAATCTGCTGTAAGGAGTTTGCGTATTGCTTACTTCCCAAATACTTTGATCGTTTTCAATGGCGTAGACAAACTCCAAGTCATTAGGCTCTAGCGCACGAATATAGATGTTTTCACCTTTTAATGTTTTCATTTAATTGTTTCAGGAAGTTACATTGAGGAATCGCAGCGATGCACCAAAGTTGATTTCGAAATTAGTTTCGTAAATTAAATTTCAATCGTACCTTTAAATACAATTTGAGCAGGTCCTTTCAGAAAAACATTTGTAAACTGCTCCCCTTCTTTTTCAAACGAAACCGTTAATTTTCCGCCCTCTACATTCAAATTAATTTCGGTTTCAGCTGTTTTCCCTAACACATTCATCGCTATGGCTACTGCTGTTGCACCAGTGCCGCAAGAAAGTGTTTCATCTTCAACACCTCTTTCATAGGTACGTAAAGAAAAGGTATTCGGATCGATTTGGTTCACAAAATTGACATTACTTCCGGCTTGACCGTATAAAGCGCCATAACGAATATTAGCTCCGTTTTGTTTTACGTTGTAATTGGGTAAATCAGCTACCAACTGCACATGATGTGGCGAACCGGTATTCAAAAAAACATAATCCTCTTGCACATTTACCTCAGCTACATCAATCATTTGCAGTGCTACAATTTCGTTCTCGTCAACAGTAGCGTGATGCAAACCGTCTGTTGCAATAAACGTAGTTTTGTTTTCAATAACCTGTAGCTTTTTGGCGAAAGCTACCAAACAGCGACCACCATTGCCGCACATAGAACTGGTATTTCCATCTGAATTATAGTAAACCATTTTAAAGTCGGTTTCGGCATCGTTTTCCAGTAAAATTAAGCCATCAGCTCCTATCCCAAAACGTCGGTCGCACAATTTTGCCACAAGTGCTGTATTGTCTTTAGGAAAAAAAAGCGAACGGTTGTCAATCATAACAAAATCGTTGCCTGTGCCTTGGTATTTATAAAATTCTAATTGCATTTTTTTAATTTTGTGAAGTACAAAAATACAAACTATTAATGAAATGTTAATCATTGTTAAAGAGCGTTAAACGGTATTTTAACAAACCAAAAAAGTTTTAATTTTACTCGTAATTATTTTTTTAAACGAAATTAAAGATGAAAAATTTATCAACATTATTTGGAGTTTCCTTGTTAAGCGGTGTGGTTACTTTAGGTTCCTACAAGCTGTTATTTGATACTGATGGTTATTTTTCTAAAGATAATGGTTCAGTAGTTACCATGGCATCCAATTCATACGGAAAAAGAGTAGG
This sequence comes from uncultured Flavobacterium sp., assembly GCA_964566045.1. Taxonomy (GTDB): domain Bacteria; phylum Bacteroidota; class Bacteroidia; order Flavobacteriales; family Flavobacteriaceae; genus Flavobacterium. The sequence continues at coordinate 43,908 of CAZMHK010000007.1, read as the reverse complement.
CTTAGCATCAGAAGTGCTGGACTTTACTGAGGCTGCTGACAAAACCATACACACGGTAGTTCACGTAAAAAACGTTTCAAGAACAACGGTTTCTAACCCAATTCTAGAATACTTTTATGGTTTTCGAGGCGGACAATCGCAGGAGCAAGTAGGAACAGGTTCTGGAGTAATTATCTCTGAAGATGGCTACATCGTGACAAACAATCACGTGATTAAAGATGCATCCGAAATTGAAATTACACTCAACAACAAAAAATCATACAAAGCAAAACTGATTGGTACCGACTCAAAAATGGATATCGCTTTGCTTAAAATTGATGCCGATGAAAAGTTACAGTACACCGCTTTCGCGAATTCTGATTCGGTTAAAGTAGGCGAATGGGTTTTGGCGGTAGGAAATCCGTATAACTTGAACTCGACTGTTACGGCTGGTATCGTTTCGGCGAAAGCCAGAAATTTAGACACAAGCGGAATCCAATCGTTCATTCAAACAGATGCGGCGGTAAACCCTGGAAACAGTGGGGGTGCTTTGGTGAACACTCGAGGTGAATTGATTGGAATTAACACTATGATTTCGTCACCAACCGGAAGTTATACCGGATATTCATTTGCCGTTCCCTCTAACATTACCCGCAAAATCATTGAAGACTTAATGGAATTCGGGAATGTACAACGCGGAATTCTTGGTGTTGAAGGTGGCGAATTGAACAGCATGAGTTCTAAAGATTATGGTATTAGTTTGACTCAAGGATTTTACATCAATAAAGTCACTAAAAATTCAGGTGCTGACAAGGCTGGTTTGGCCAAAGGAGATGTTATTGTAAAAATAGACGAACAAAACATCAGCACTTTTGCAGATTTGTCCGGCTACATCAACACCAAACGTCCAAACGATAAAGTACAAGTAACTTACAACCGAGATGGAAAAATAAAAACCGTTCCGGTAACCTTGAGCAAAAACGAGTTTTTTAATGCAGAGTTCAAAGGAATGACCTTAGAAAACATTGAAGCTGCCGATAAAAAGAAATTTAAAATCGATTACGGAGTACGCATCAAAGGCATTAGCGACCAAAAATGGCAGCAATACGAAGAGGAATTGGTTGGAAGTATTATTTTGACTATCGATAATGTCAAAGCGACTAATGTAGAAACCGTATCAAAATTGATGAGTAAAATTGATGACAATCAAAAAGTACGCATTGAATTGATTAGTAAAAACGGTGAATTGCTACGTTTCTTTATGTAAAAAATTTTAAAGATTAAAACTCAAAGCCATCTTGCAAAACAAGGTGGCTTTTTTATTTTGCAAAAAAAATGAAAAACACGCTACGAAATCGATTGAAATGGGTACTTTTGCACAAATTTTAAAAAAATACAAGACCTTATTTTCATTAAATTTTCAACATGACAACTACAACTTTATACGAAAAAGAAGTCTCTTTGCAAGCCGACAGGCGACGTGCAGGAGTAGAATTGATTAAAATCATCAGTGATTTGTGGTATGACAAATCCATTGAAATGGTTTTGTTTCGCAACCAATTGATCGATCGCAATGTAAGCGAGGTAATCAACCTACATGAGTATGCTGCTGCATTTGTAGGCAAACCTATTTCCATTTTTAATTCGGTTAAAATTGCTCAAGCGATTTTAGAATTGAACTTACCACCCGCAAAATTAGACATCGGAAAACTTACGTATGAGTTTGGCCAAGAAGAAGACAACTATCCTGACGCGAAATATTTTGTAATTGACAAACTAAAAAACGCTAAAGATTCAGAAGAAATTCAACCTAAAGATGTTGTTTTATACGGTTTTGGACGCATTGGTCGTTTATTGGCTAGAGAATTAATGTCGAAAACAGGTAAAGGAAGTCAATTGCGCTTGCGTGCTATTGTAACCCGCGATAAAAACGATGCCGTTTCATTAGAAAAACGTGCTTCGTTGTTACAATACGATTCTATTCATGGCGATTTTGAAGGTTCAGTTACTGCCGATCCTGCAAACAATGCGTTAATCATCAACGGTACAACCGTTCATGTAATTACTGCAAACAGTCCTGAAGAAATTGATTATACGCAATTTCATATTGATAATGCCCTTGTAATTGACAACACTGGAGCCTTTACAACACAGGAAGCTTTGAGTCGTCACCTTACTTCAAAAGGAGCTGATAAAGTTTTGCTTACCGCTCCTGGAAAAGGAGTTCCGAATATTGTTCATGGAGTGAACCACAACGAGTACAACCCAGATGAAATCAGTATTTTCTCTGCAGCTTCTTGTACAACTAATGCGATCACGCCGATTTTAAAAGTAATTGAAGACAAGTTGGGCGTTGTAAAAGGACACTTAGAAACCATTCACGCCTATACCAACGATCAAAACTTGGTAGACAACATGCACAAGAAATACCGCCGAGGTCGTGCTGCTGGTTTAAATATGGTAATCACCGAAACTGGTGCCGGAAGCGCTGTTGCAAAAGCATTACCATCGTTAGAAGGTAAATTAACTTCCAATGCAATCAGAGTTCCCGTTCCTAATGGTTCGTTAGTAGTTTTGAATTTAGAGGTTTCTAAAAAAACTACCGTAGCCGCTTTGAATTCAATCATGAAAAAGTATGCTCTTGAAGGCGAACTGGTAGAGCAAATTAGATATTCGATGAATAACGAGTTGGTTTCATCAGACATTGTAGGAACGGCACAACCGGCTATTTATGACAGTAATGCGACCATTGTTTCAAAAGATGGCAAAAGCATAGTACTTTATATTTGGTACGATAATGAATACGGTTACAGCCACCAAGTAATTCGCTTGGCTAAATATATTGCTAAAGTAAGACGTTATACGTACTACTAGCCTACTATTTACAAGTTGTGGCGGGTGGTTGTTCTTCTTTTTTTAGTTTTAGTTTTAGTAAATAGTTTAAATTGTTAGCAGCCACTTCCCGACTTGAATAAAATTCAAAATCCGTCTTGTTTTAGAACGAGACGGATTTTTTGTTTATGCTTTTTAATGTGGTACTTAATTGGCACGCAGATTTAGCAGATTTTCATCTTTAAAAATATTCAATCTAATCTCCGAGATTAAAAACTGCGACTGAACCACAGATTTCACAGATTCTTTTAGTTTTAGTCAATAGTTTTAAATATAAATAGCCACTGCTTTGTCATGTCTTGAATTGGCACGCAGATTTAGCAGATTTAGCAGATTTTCAACTTTAAAAATATTCATTCTAAACCCCGAGATTAAAAACTGGAACTGAAAACTGTGACTGCGATTGAACCACAGATTTCACAGATTCTTTTAGTTTTAGTCAATAGTTTTAAATATAAATAGCCACTGCTTTGTTATGTCTTGAATTGGCACGCAGATTTAGCAGATTTAGCAGATTTTTTATTGATTTTTTAAAAACCTCTAAACGAAATCAACAATGACTTTTTTAAACTTATGAGGAATATAAGTTCATATAAGTTGGACTAATTTAAATTTATGAATAATATAATACATCTCACTGCTAAATAATTCATAAATAATAACTCATAATTAATAACTCATAATTAATAACTCATAATTTAAAAAACCCTACTCCTTCGCCTTAGTCAAATAGTAAATCGGGATACCAATAAGCATAATCAGCACGCCCCACCCACAGGTAGTTGGTTTTGTGTACAATAACGCCAAGCATATCGCCGAAGAAATCAAAATATACAAAGCAGGCAATACTGGATAACCAAAAGCCTTGTACGGACGCTCTGCATTGGGCATTTTTTTACGTAAAATAAAAATTCCTAATATGGTTAATATGTAAAATACCAGAACAATAATCACCACAAAATCAAGCAAATCACCATACTTACCCGTCAAACACAAGGCCGAAGCCCAAATGCATTGCGCCCAAATAGACCATTCTGGTACACTTGCTTTGTTTAACGAAGCCGCTTTTTTAAAGAAAACACCATCCTGGGCCATCGTATAATACACACGAGCACCAGCCATAATCAAACCATTGTTACACGCAAAAGTCGAAATCATTATCATCACGGCAATAATCAAAGTTCCTACCGACCCAAAAATAGTTTGCGAAGCCACCACAGCCACACGATCTGATTCGGCCGTAGCAATATCAAACAAAGGCACCACCGCCAAATACATCACATTGGCCACAATATAAATCACACTCACTAATAATGTACCTAGAAACAAACTCAAACCCACATTGCGTTTAGGGTTTTTAATTTCGCCTGCAATAAAAGTCACGCCTTCCCAAGCCACACTCGAGAATTGCGATCCCACAAAAGCCGCCGAAATACCCGATATTAATGCAATACCACCAATAGGCAACCACTCGCCTGTTTCCACATTCAAACTTTGAGCTTGCCATGCGTTGGCCCAATTCGCATCCCACACCGCACTATCGGCAGCAATAAAACCAAAAATAATCAAACCCGCTAACGAGAGTACTTTAATCACCGTAAGCACCGTTTGCAAAATCTTCGAATTCTTCACGCCACGGCTGTTCACATAACTCAACAACACAATCGTCACAATAGAAACAATTTGGGCTGCGTTCAGTTTAAAATCGCCTATTTCATACAAAATATTTTTATCACTCAAAGGCGCATACAAGTACGCCGCAAATTTGGCAAAAGCCACACCCACCGCTGCAATAGTACCGGTTTGAATCACCGCAAAAAAGCTCCATCCGTACAAAAACCCAATCAGTTTGCCGTAAGCTTCCTTAATATACACATACTGCCCGCCCGCCGTAGGGAACATCGCGCTCAGCTCGCCGTAACTCACCGCAGCAATCACGGTAATCACGCCCGTAAGCACCCACATAGCAATCAGCCAGCCGGCAGAGCCGAGTTGTCGCACCATATCCGAGCTTACAATAAATATCCCCGATCCTATCATGGAGCCCACCACAAGCATGGTCCCGTCAAGTAGTCCTAATTCTCTCTTAAAATTGTCTGGTTTTTGGTCTTCCATAAAATGGTGTTTTGGTTAGTTGTGGGCTAAAGATATACTTTTTTTAGAAATCTAAATTCAGATGTGCTTATTTTGGGCATGTCCCAGCTTCCGCACGGCTACAGCTGCGTCAGGCTATGCGCTCTATCTTTATTTTCTTAAAGAAAGAAAATAAAGGATGCCGCTCCTATCCTTCATGCAAAGTCCTCCTATTCATGGCTAACCTCAAAAAAGAGCAATACTTCATCTGGATTTAAGTACGAAAAGGTTGAAACTAATAAAGCGCCTTTACCGTTTTGTAATACTATTATTCTTATATTTGGAAACAGATAAATGTGGCTGACATCAAAGCAAGCGATCTAATTTTAGGGAGCTGTATTTGATTTTGTTAGACAAAGCTAAAAGTTAGCGGTCAGGCTAAAAAAAACGTAAATTCAACAACAAAATCTTAAACAAAAAATACTATGCTAAAATCCCATATGGATGCTGTAGAAAATCATCTCGTAAGTATTTCTAAAATTCCAGCTAATTCCGGTCATACTCTTCATAAAGGAACTCCAAGGGAAGCATTTATTAAAGAATATTTGGAAGGCCACCTTAGTCCTAATGTTGCAATAGGAACGGGAGAAATTATTGACGCAACATCGCAACCAAGAGAATCGCGTAACCAATTTGATATAGTAATTTATAAAAAAAACTATCCTAAACTTGATTTTGGGGGCGGAATTTCAGGTTTTTTAATAGAGTCAGTAATTGCAACAATTGAAGTTAAATCATTACTTGACCAAGCAGGAATAGACCAATCTGTTTGTGCTGCACACAACGTAAAACAACTTACCCCAAATATAAATCGTACATTTCAATCGGGATGGATACCTCCAAAAATATTAAATTATATTGTTGCATATACTGGACCAGCTCAAATGCAAACAGTCCATGGATGGATACTTAATAGTCATCAAACATTAAATATTCCCTTACCAAACTGGACACAACAAAATAGAACAGAAATACCTGGTACAGGACTGGATGGAGTATTTCTTTTAAACAAAGGATTTGTAAAATTAGATAATACACCATTAACTTTAAATCAACAAAATTTAAATGGAATACATACTGTTTGTGATTCAATTGACGGAAATATCTTGATGCTTTTTCTAAGTTTACAAAGTGCATGTGATAATATGGATGGAGCATGGTTAAATCCAATTCCATATGTTGCAAATGCTAAATTTACAAATGTTAGAATAATTTAGGGATCTAAAAAGCACGAGCCGCTAACAGCTACTACAACGGATTTGGGCGGTAAGCATAATGTAAAAATGATCTTGTACTTGGACTGATTAGCAAATCCGCAAACAGGGTTTTAATTATCCCAAATCAGCAATAGTATCTGAACGATAGCGCTAATATTAAAAAAAATGACAAAATAATGATTCCTGATTATCAATCCATAATGTTACCGCTCTTGAAAATAATGAGCGATGAAAGAACTCATAAACTTAGAGAGCTAATAGAAATTTTACATGATCATTTTAAATTAAGTGATGCTGAGAAAAAAGAATTATTACCAAGCGGAAGTCAAGCAATTTTTGACAATAGAGTTGGTTGGGCAAAATTCTATTTGGAAAAAGCTAGTTTATTAAAAACTGAAAAAAGAGGATATTATCGTGTTACAGAAATTGGTACTACTTTCTTAAAATCAAATCCAAGCGAACTCAAAACAAAAGATTTAGATAAATTTAAAGCTTTCAAGGAATTTAAAGAATCAATTACTCCCAAAAATGATCTTGACAATTCTAATCCAGAAAATCAAGAAAGTGTAGACACTACTAAAACTCCAGAAGAAGCTTTAGAATATGCATATCAGAAATTAAAAAATGATTTATCAAGAGATTTACTTGATACTATCAAAAGCTGCTCCCCTTCATTTTTTGAAAAGTTAGTTATTGATATGTTAACAAAAATGGGATACGGCGGTTCACGTAAAGATGCTGGAAGAGCTTTAGGCAAATCAGGAGATGGCGGAATTGATGGAATAATTAAAGAAGATAAATTGGGTCTTGATACAATTTATATTCAAGCTAAAAGATGGGAAAATGTTGTTCCTGTTAGAGAAATTAGAGACTTTGCAGGTGCATTACTTTCAAAAAAAGCTAGGAAAGGTATTTTTATTACAACTTCTAACTTTCCAAAAGGAGCTTATGAATTTGTCGAAAGCATAGAACATAAAATAGTATTGATTGATGGTAGTCGACTTGCAGATTTAATGTTTGAGTATAATGTTGGTTTATCAACTCAATCCACTTATGAAGTGAAAAGAATTGATACTGATTATTTTGACGAATAAGAATACTGATGATAACTGCGTACCCGCTCGAGATGGTATCAACGGATTAGAATGATTTTAGTTTGTGCCAGTCATTAGATTTTAAAAAAATATTGAAATAGTATTTGTATTGACGAACGTGACGCTCGAGCTTGCTAGCATACAAATTTACTTTAACACCTAATCTGCGAGGTAATCCTAAGGTTGGCTGCCGATTTAACTAAACAGAATTACAACTTTAAATAAAATAATGATGAAAAAAATAATTGCAATCCTCGTGTTTTCTATTTGTTCCATTTCCACATTTTCACAAACAAATAGTGGTAATGAAATAATGGCACAAGGAAGTTCAAAAACAAAAGTGAAACCTGATTTGGCGAATTTAAGATTAACTATTGAAAAAGAAAATCAGGTTGAAAGAAATGCAATCAAAGAACTAAATGAAGAAATAGATAAGTTGCAGAAAGTACTTTTTAAAATAGGCTTTACAGAAAAAAATATTAAAATTTCAGATTATAAAGTATCAAGTAATGAAAACGATGACAATAAAAAAGAATATTCTGCTACAAATACATTGTCAATTGATTTTCCTTTGAACAATAAAGTTATTGAAGCATTTTATCAAGAAATTCAAATCGAAAACATCAAAGATTTAGATATAGGATTTGAAACTAAAATTTCTGCAGAATTAGAAAAAAAAATTAGGCAAAAATTAGTTCAAATAGCAATTGCAGATGCAAAAAGTTATGCGGAAAACGTTGCAAATACATTAAATGTTACGATTAATAATGTAAAACAAGTATCGAAATTTAGCCCACGAGATTATTTCACAGCATCGGAAAAAGTATCTGAAATGAAGTTTGATGAAACAATGGCAGCTTCGGCTCCAAATCCAAAAACTTCCTTCGACAAATTTGAAGTTGAGGAAATAGAATTAGAAGAAACCATAACTATCGTTTACGAAATAGTAAAAAAATAAAAAGCAATCTCACCACAAGCGACGATCGCTCCAGTTATGGACTTGAAAAATGTGTAAAAAATGCCTACATAAAAGCAGAAAAAATATCAGAATTTCTACAAATTGACAAATGATAAATTGATTAAATATTACAAAAATAATGACAGCATATCGTACTAAACCAAATTTATTAAAAAGATTTATTGCGGGTTTAATTGACTATTTATTAGTTTATGGTTTCTTCTTTGCTTTTGTTTACGCTTTCGGAGAACCAAATAATGACGGGGGATATTCGGTTACGGGAATACTAAGCTTAATTCCATTTGTATTCTGGTTTTTAATTATTGTTCTTACCGAAGTCTTTCTTGGAGCAACTCTTTGTAATGCTTTAGTTGGACTAAAGCCACAATCTTTAACAAAAAGTAATGGCGAATTGAGTTTGAGCCAATCAATAAAAAGACATTTATTAGACCCAATTGATATGTTCCCATTTGGCCTAGTTGCGATAATTACAATTAAAAACACCGATCGAAATCAACGCTTAGGAGATATTTGGGCCAAAACTATCGTTACCGAAGTAGAAAATAAATAAAAAGCAATCCAAGCGCAAGTTTTCCGCTCGTGATAAATGGATAGATAGGACTTTAGATTTTATCAATCTTTAGATTTACTCACAAATATATTTATACGTAAATTTCGCTCAAACCTACAACACTACAATCAATTAAAAACAGATAATCACAATCAAAAATAGTTATGACAAATTGGACGCAAAAAATGCAAGTGATTTTAAACGATAAAACTGAAAATTATACTCCCCAAGAGAAGGTTAATGTTAATTTTGAGTATTTAAAAAACTTACTAGAAAAAATTGAAGCTAATCATATTCCTGATAATGAAATGCTTTGTACTAAAATAGAACAGGTAATTAATGGTATCCAACCTAAGACAGTGAATCAAAAAATTCAGTACAAAACAAAAAATTTGAATGACATTACTAATTTACAAACCTTTGTAAAAGAAAATTTTAATTATATCCCAAAAGGTAAATTCAAAAAAAATTATACCAGTCAGGGTATGGTATTAGGAATGTCAATGGGAGTAGCTATTGGTGTTGCTTTGGGGAAAATTGCAATAGGTTTACCACTAGGTATGGTCTTCGGAATCATTGTTGGGCAGTTATTCGGTAATAATTTAGATCGAAAAGCTGAAATGGAGAATAGAGTTTTGTAAAATTATAATCCATTGGCGCTTGGGAATAACGAATACATAATGTTGCACTTTTAACGCCGTTGACTTACAAGATTATTTTAAAATCAGGTACTTGCAGACAATGCAAAATGTCCGTATTAGCTGGAGTATCTATAAAACCAAAAAAATGAAACACGCTGAATTTACAATTGAAAACAACACAATAGAATTTTGGAACACTATTTTTGGAGTTGAAAAAGTGCTTTTAAACGGGAAAAAAGTTACAAGTAAATTTTCTTTCTTAGGTGAAAATCATCCCATAAAACTTCAAGACAGAAATCTAATTTTAAAAGTCAGATTCGTAACCGGAAATATCAAAACGCAACTGATGGAAAATGATCTATTGCTTCAAGAACAATCTGCCATAACTAATATTACACAGAGAATTCTTTGGTCTGTGATTGGAGTTGGAATCGGTTTTTTGTTGGCGAGACTAACGAGTTATTTATAAGTTTAAAAGCAAAACTTCTCACTTACAAATGTGCTATCAGTAAAATGGTTTATTTACCAAAATTAAACCGTACTTTAGTATTGTTTTCTTGACCCAATTATGCATTTAAAACCACCAAGAAAACAAATCATTTCTTGAACTAAAACATTATGAAAAACATACATTTAGGATGGGTCGGTCTTGGTAATATGGGCAACCCAATGGTACTTAACTTACTTAAAGCAGGTTTTGAAGTATCCGTATTTAACCGCAGCAAAGACAAAGAAACGCCTTTAATAACTGCAGGTGCAAAATCAGCAAGTAGTTTACAAGAACTTATGGAAACGTGTGATGTGGTGTTAACCATGTTATCAAATGATGCGGCAGTAAAAGAAGTTTTTGAAGGTCCGAGTGGTTTGTTATCTGAAGCTAATTCAGGAAAAACAATCATCAATATGAGCACCGTTTCGCCTGAAACTTCTCGCTATTTAAATACCATGTGCAACCAACATCAAGTAGCATTTATAGATGCTCCGGTTTCAGGAAGCGTTAAACCTGCACAAGACGGAACACTTGTCATTTTGGTTGGTGCTACCCAAGAAAATTTTGGTAAAGCCAAACTAATATTTGATGTTTTAGGAAAAATTGCCATTCATGTAGGCGAACCTGGCGTGGCAAGTTCGGCTAAATTAGCCATAAATTACCTATTGGGATTAAATCTTCAAGGAATAGCCGAAACAGTTTTATTTGCCGAGAAAAACGGCGTGAGCAAAGAAGACATGCTTAACATTATCAATCAAGGTGCTTGTGGCAACGGTATTACAAATATCAAAACACCTTCAATTTTAAATGATTCGTATCCAGCGGCATTTGCGTTGAAACACTTGGTTAAAGATTTAGGCTTGGCCAAAGCTGCAGGATTAGATTCGCCACTCATTCATCCTTTGTATGACAGTTACGCTACAGCCGAAAAAGAAGGATTGGGCGATCAAGACGTAATGGCGATTATTAGTACTTTGAAAGGTAAATAGGCTTTAACAATTACATAATCACAAAAACAACAAAAGCTACACTCATTACGATGTAGCTTTTCTTGTTTACTCGAATCAGAAAACGTTATTATTTTGTTTTCATCGGTGGCAAGTCAAATGCAGTTGGCTCATGCTCAAAACCATTGCGGTGTGAACCATCACAAAAAGGCTTGTTCACTGACAATCCGCAACGGCAAAGACCCAAAGCCGTTCTGCCCTCTAAACCATAAGTTTGTCCGTTACAATCGGTTATTTCAAAATCGCCTTCAATTTTTATAGAACCATTTTTATTGATGGTTAGTTTAGTAGTACTCATACTTTATTTTATTATTTTTAGAGCGCAAAGGTTAAAAAATTATCCAACTAGTTTTCATCAGAAGTTGATTTTTATAGCAGCACTTGCTAATTTACATCAATTCTACACAATAGTTTTAAGAGAAAATTTATCACAAATATCATTTTTTAGTTCAACCAAAGTCCAATGCGCTACTTTAATTCTAAATTAGGACTACAATTATACCTACTTATTTGATTTAATTTAAACCTAAAAATTATCCTCTGATAGAAAACTACTGATACCTTTTTAAAAAAAGAAAGTATATCTTTAACCCCGCAAAAAAACTTTCGTAACAACTAATAAAACCTAGTTTTTTTGAATAATTAAAATCAATCAAATTACTCAAAATCAGATTAAAAATAGTATTACAGCATGAGCACTTTAAAAAAAATAAACGTTTTTCGCCGCATATTAACGAAAGGATTAACCAAAAACATTGGCAATGCTGCTCCATCTCGTGCTATCGACAAAAATGAAAAAGTGACAATCAAAAAAGTATTAATCTCAAGACCCAATCATCGTTTGGGAAATTTGCTTTTGATAACGCCCTTGGTGCAAGACGTGCAAAATACGTTCCCCGATTGCAAAATTGACTTGTTTGTTAAAGGAGGCTTGGCTCCTATAGTTTTTGAAAATTACAGCAATATCGAAACTATAATTGAACTTCCTAAAAAGCCTTTCAAAAATTTAATTGCGTACTTCAAGGTTTGGACTACCATCAAAAAAGGAAATTATGACATAGTTATTAATGTGGATAAAAACTCTTCGTCAGGACGTTTATCTGCGCAATTTGCTAACGCAAAATACAAGTTTTTTGGAGCCGATGACAGTACCTTAGCACAACAACACCCTGATTATACTCATATTGCCAAATATCCTGTTTATGAGTTTAGAGATTTTTTAACGCACCTCAATTTTCCTAAAAACACTCAGCTTGTACCGCCCTTAAATATTAAACTGACCAGCTCAGAATTGGCTCAGGGCCAAAAAATGGTGCAGGAACTAACTTCAGCAAAAGCGAAGGTCATAACCATTTTTACGTATGCAACAGATGATAAATGCTACGCGCCATCCTGGTGGGAGCCTTTTTATGCTCGATTACTAAGCGAATTTCCTGAATATGCAATATTAGAAGTCTTGCCTGTTGAAAACGTTTCCCAAATTGGCTTTGCCGCACCTTCCTTTTATAGTAAAGACATTCGCGAAATCGCAGCCGTTATTGCAAATACCGATATTTTTATAGGAGCAGATAGTGGAATCATGCATTTGTCAAGCGCTGCTCTTACGCCAACTGTTGGCCTTTTTTCACGAGCTAATATCGAAATGTACAAACCTTACTCCAATAACAGCGTTGCCATTAATACAAATAAAGGCGGAATAGATGATTGGATGGAGGTAATACACCGTACATTGAATACAAAATCATAAGTAACTTATATGAAAACAAAAATTTTACTAATTGCAATTATCTTTCTTGTTCAAAGCCAAAGCATTTGCGCACAAGAAAAAGAAAGTTTCAGCCTGCAACTGGATCACATGGCACTTTCTGTGACAGACTTAGAGCAATCCGTACAGTTTTATAAAAATGTACTTCAATTACAGGAAATCACCAATAAAACACAAAAAGAAGGCATTCGATGGATGTCATTGGGCGAAGGAAAAGAATTGCATTTAGTATCCACAATAAAAGAGCCGGTCCAAATTAACAAAGCAGTGCACCTTGCTTTTAAGGTACAAGATTTTGATAATTTGATCAAAAAACTCCATCAAATGCAAATCACGTATTGGGATTGGCCCGGTAAAAAAGACACTATTAGTATTCGTGCAGATGGTGTAAAACAAATTTACATTCAGGATCCTGATAAATATTGGATTGAATTAAACAGCCTCTAAAAGCAAAAAGCCAAATCGAAATTGATTTGGCTTTTGTGTATTATTGAATTACTCTATTTATTTGCGAAAAGTTTCTCTCGTAATATTTCTCTTTGGTTGACGAAATGATGACCCCATTACTAGTCGAAGAGTGGATAAATTTAATTTCGCCCTCACTTACCTCAACCACCATACCTACATGATTAATTTGACCACGACCGTTGGTTTTAAAGAAAATTAAATCGCCTTTCTTGGCCTCTTCAGCCGATACTTGAACACCTACTGTAGATTGCTCTCGAGAAGTTCTTGGCAATTTGATATCAAAAGCTCCAAAAGTACTACACATAAATCCGGAGCAGTCAAATCCTGCTTTTGTGGTTCCTCCTGATCGGTATCTGATACCAATATTTTCCGAAGCACTCTCTATTAACTGATCTAAAAAGTCGTGACTAAAAGCTGTTTTACTAGGAGCATTAAAATCAATTTTACTTTCTTTAATTGCTGTATCATTAATAGAAACCACTGCGCTTGCATCTTGATCAGCTTGAATTGGTTTAGTGGTAACAATATTTAACTGGTAGCCTACTCGCAAACCATTTTTGATTCCAGGATTTTGTTCCTCAAGCTCCTTAACCGTAAGTCCGTATTGCTTTGCAATAGCATATTTGGTCTCCTTTGGTAAAACTTCACGAACTATTTTTGTTGGTGATACTTCCGGAAGTTGTTTTGACTCAACAGCGGTAGCGTTTGTTGTATTTGCAACAACTTCTTCAGTTGGCTTTTTTTCCTGAGTGGCCAGAGCGACTGCTTCTGTAACTGTTGCTTTTACTGCTGGAATAATTACTTTTTGGCCCACTTGTAACGCTTTTACACCCAGTGAAGGATTAGCTTCATCAAATTCTTTTATCGTAATTCCGTATCGGCGGGTAAGGGAATATTTAGTCTCCTTAGGTAAAACCTCCCACTCAAAAGCTTCTGCTGAAACTCTTTTTAGCGATTCTGCAACTGCCTCCGTTTGCGCTGTGGCTGTATCTGGTTCAGAAGCTTGCGCTGTTGTTGCTAAAGTAACCGCAGGAACATTTATTTTTTGACCAACTTGTAATTCTGCTCCAGCTAATGACGGATTCAAGTCTTTTAACTTTTGTAACGATATCCCGTAAATTTTTGCAATGGCGTAAAGAGATTGTTTTGCTTGTACTTCGTGAAATTGGGTGGCTTCACTTACACTACTTTTTGATTCTTGTTGCTTAGTAGTAGCTTTTTTTTGTGGAATTAAAAGAACCGAATTTAATTTTAAAAGTTTCTTCGCGTTTGGATTTAATTGAAAAATGGCACTCTGTTTTACCTCGTATTTTTCGGCAATACTCGAAATGGTTTCTCCTTTAACTATCGTGTGCTTAATTGTTTTTTCCTGAGCGTACGCTAAAAAACAATTTAAAAACAACACTAGTATTATTATCCTTGAACTCATAAATTTTATTTCATTTTCAACTTTTGCGCCTAAGATATAAACCCAATAATTAAGACTATTACTTTGCTTTGGATCGAAAAAAAAGTAATTCGTAGCTGTGGCATTTACGCTTACTCTAATTTTCGAAAAAGCTAATTTAAGTCATTTATTCAAAAAACAGCTAGTAAATTGGAATTTTAACGTTAAAAAGTGACACTTTAACCCTTTTTTTTGAATTTCGTTTTAAAAACAACACCTTTCCGCATTGCAAAAAGAATATTTCTTAATACTAATATTCTTCATTTTAAACGAAAACTAACGGAGCTACTCAAAAAAATTCCTAGCAATCAAAGTTCCATAAAAGTTGCTTTTTACAAGCCGCAAACCCCACTATAATTTACAGCTAAAACCGCAGCGATTAAGAGCTAAACCTTTAGCCTGCCCATCTTGTAATAAGTAAAAGCGTAGGTAAACTGGCAAAAAAAGCTTCTGTTTTAAACTTTACATTTTAAAACTTTAATAGTATCTTTGCACTCTTAAAATCAGCATAAAATGGCATTATCCGAACAAGAAATATTACGTAGAGAAGCACTTACCGAATTACGAAATTTAGGCATTGAGCCTTATCCAGCAGCCGAATTTATAACAACCGCTTATTCAAGCGAAATTTTAGCCGATTTCGAAAAATACGAAGGAAAAGAAGTCGTACTTGCGGGAAGATTGATGGGGAAGCGCATCATGGGAAAAGCGTCGTTTGCAGAATTAAAGGATGCCGAAGGTCGTATTCAAGTATATATTTCAAGAGATGATGTATCAAATGATGACGAAAAAACCATGTACAATGTGGTTTTCAAAAAATTATTAGACATTGGTGATTTTATTGGTGTGCGCGGAACCGTGTTTAAAACACAAGTTGGAGAAATATCAGTTCATGTTTACGGATTAACAGTGCTTGCAAAAGCATTAAAACCACTTCCTGTTGTAAAAACAGATGCAGATGGCAAAACATACGATGCCTTTGCCGATCCGGAGCAAAGATACCGACGTCGTTATGTTGATTTAACAGTAAACGATCACGTGAAAGAAACGTTCATAAAACGTACCAAGTTATTTAATGCCATGCGTTCTTTCTTTAATAACGCAGGATATCTTGAAGTTGAAACTCCAGTTTTGCAACCGATTCCTGGTGGAGCAGCTGCAAGACCTTTTATTACGCATCATAACTCTTTGGATATTCCCTTGTACATGCGTATTGCAAACGAATTGTACCTAAAAAGATTAATAGTTGGTGGATTTGACGGTGTTTACGAGTTTTCTAAAAACTTTAGAAACGAAGGAATGGACCGTACCCACAACCCCGAATTTACAGCAATGGAAATTTATGTAGCCTACAAAGACTACAACTGGATGATGAATTTTACTGAAAATTTATTAGAGCATTGCGCTGTAAGTGTAAATGGTACTAGCGAAGCTACTTTTGGAGAACACAAAGTAAATTTTAAAGCGCCTTACGCACGCGTTACCATGACCGATTCTATCAAACACTTCACTGGCTTTGATATTTCTGGAAAAACAGAAGCAGAATTGTTTGAAGCTGCAAGAGGAATGGGAATCGATGTTGACAAAACAATGGGTAAAGGGAAATTAATTGATGAAATTTTTGGCGCTAAATGCGAAGGAAATTACATTCAACCTACCTTTATTACGGATTACCCTAAAGAAATGTCGCCACTTTGCAAACAGCACCGCGATAATCCAGAACTTACAGAACGTTTTGAATTAATGGTTTGCGGTAAAGAAGTTGCCAATGCCTATTCAGAATTGAACGACCCAATTGATCAGAGAGAGCGTTTTGAAGATCAAATGCGCTTAGCAGAAAAAGGTGATGACGAAGCGAACGGCACAATTGACGAAGATTTCTTGCGAGCTCTTGAGTACGGAATGCCTCCTACCTCTGGATTAGGAATTGGAATGGACCGCTTAATGATGTTCTTGACCAATAATTCATCGATTCAAGAAGTATTATTGTTTCCACAAATGCGTCCTGAGAAAAAGCAAGTTAAAATTGAGCTTGAAGAAGATGAAAAATTAATTGTAACACTTTTACAAGCAAATAACAATCAAATGGAGTTTGGTTTACTAAAAAACAATGCAGGACTTAGCGGTAAAAAATGGGACAAAGCCATGAAAAACCTTTCGACATTAGGAATAACAGAAGTTGTAGTTGATGGTGATGTAAAAGCTTGCCGATTGAAAGAATAAAATATCATAAAGTGTAATAGTAAAAGGAACTTCGTAATGAAGTTCCTTTTTTTTTAGACTAACTTCAGTCAAAACAATAGAGTTGTACTGCAATTAAACCAACTATATCCATAGAATTAAACACTCTGCTAAGTTTAAAATATATAGTTTGAATTCGCTGATTTTTTGCAAAATCATAAAGACGTTAAATCTGTCTTAAAAATCATACACTTTTTGTTTTAAGTTCTATTTTTACAAAAAAATAGATATGAAAAAAATTACAACAACATTATTTGCACTGTGTGCATTCGCATTTGCAAACGGCCAAGCCAAAGACGGCCAACTATTAAAAGGCAAGTGGTTAATTGAAGCCAATACGGGTTTTGGTAACAATGTAGGCTCTACAGCTATCTACTTCAGTAATTCTGATGGTGTTAGCTCCTTTAATATTGGAGCAGAAGGTGGCTATTTTATAAAAGACAACCTAGCATTAAAATTGGGACTGGGTTATGGAGAGGTTGACGGTGTTGGTGATCCTATTGCTTATAAAATTGGAGCAAAATATTTTATCAAGGGCATGATTCCTGTAGAACTGTCCTATAACGGTATTGGTTTTGGAGATGCTGATTTAAATCCGACGTATGTAAGTGCACAAATTGGTTACGCCTTATTTTTAGGAAAAAACGTGAGTATTGAACCGGGAATAAGATATAATTTAGCTACGCACAAACAATTCTATGATAACAGTTTACAGCTAAACATAGGTTTTGCATTGCATTTTTAAGCAATTCAATACTTTATAAAAACAAGTAAGCCGACTCAAGAATGAGTCGGCTTACTTTCAAAACAAAAAAAACCAAAGTTAAAATTAAAACCCTAAACCTACTGCCATGGCTGTAGCTTGTATATTCAGATCTGCAATTTTAGTCGCAGCTCCTGTAGTAGTATTCAAAGTGTAAACACCCGTAGCACCATTTACTTTTAATAATCCAAAAGCACTTCCGCTTGTACCTCCAATATCAAAACCACTATCAGCATCTAGATTTACACCCAAGCTTCCAATTGATACAAGTGTTCCATTATTTGGTGGATCTTGGCGGAACATAGTGTCAGTTTGTGAATCAAGTACAAATAAAACCGTTGTTGTAGCACCAGCAAAGTTGTTGGTATAAGCAGCAGCATTTACAACTGGTGTTCCTGGATTTAGATTACCATCAACAGTAACCACACCTGTATCTGGATGCAAACGTAAGTTTTGACCTGTATTGCTCACCAAACGAATTCTATCAACGGTTGGATTGAAATCAAAACCAAAAGTAGTACCAGATAAAGCGGTTAACAATCCTGTTCCCACTTGCGTCATCGCTCCACTAGCAGTATTAACAGAAAACAATCTGCTTTGATTTGTAATAGCGTATAATGCACCATTAGCTGGTCTAAAATCAATACCTACCACACTTTCGCCAGAGGCTAGTCCAGTTAAAGCAACGCTGTTGTTAGTACCATTTGTTGGATTAAAACGTACCAACATATTTCCAGCCGTAGTAGCGTAAGCAATAGGATTAGTTTTGAATGCAATACTAATCACTGAAGCAGCAAACTTACCAACATTAACCGCCTTACCTGAAGCAAGATCAATTGTATACAATGTTGAGACGCTTGCGTTATTTGTAACAGCCAATGCTGTAGCGTTGTCAGGAGTAATATCCATATCACCTGTTCCTTCAAAATTAACTCCTAAATCTCCTACCAACTGTAAGGTACCGTCATTTGGAGGTGTTTGAACATACAATTTATCTTGTTCGAAATCAATATCATACAACATTGTAGTTGTAGCTCCTGCCATACTGTTCGTATAACCAACTGCACCAATTTTTGCATTGGCACCGCCGTTAATAGCGCCATCAGTAGCAACCACAGTACCTAATTCAGGGTGCAATCTTAAATTTTGCCCAGAGTCAGTAACCAAGCGAATTCTATCTACGGTTGGGTTAAAATCTAATGATGCATTTGCACCTACTAGAGCTGGTGTAAATCCAGCAGATCCTAGTGCTGTAGCTACACCACTTTTTTCATTAATCACATACAAGCGACTAGACGAACTCAAACCATACAACTGTCCGGTAGCAGGTCTATAATCAATACTCACTATGTTTTCAGCATTTGGCAAACCAACAATAGCAGTAGTTGAAGTTGCAGTGTTCAAGTTGCGCGCATTGTAAGTTAAAATAGTGTTATTACTTGCTAGTGCTGTAAAATTAACATCTGGCGCAACAACCGCTGCATTCATATCGTTTGCATCGTCGTCATTACATGAAACTGTAAAAAGTGCCAAAAGCCCCATTCCTAAAACAGAGACAAAACCTAATTTTTGTTGTTTATTTTTCATAGTACATTTATTTTGTTATGTATGGATTTACGATAAATTAAACAGCTCGGTTTTTAAGTTTTGAAAAAAAATAAAAAAATTATAAAATAAGAAACTGAATATGTACCACTTAACTATAAAACAACTATTTCTAATTTGAATAAATTCAAAAAGTAACAATAAGGCAAAACACTAGCTAGACCTTATCATTTTAAACGAATTAGCCTTGAAAAAACAGGCTAAAAGAAAATTATTTCTGTTGCCTTCACCATTAAATTTGTATTTATTCTGAACCTAAAAACTAAAACTCCCTCTAAGTCAAAACGATAAACTTTTGTTAAGGATTAAACGTTTTGCTTCAAAAATCATCTTACTTCTATAAACTTAAAATGAACTACTATGAAAAAAGTAATGATTCTTGCAGTACTACTGGTGGGGATTTCCAGTATTGCCCAAACTAAAAGAGAAAATGGAAAACGCCAACAATTGGAGCAAATGACTCCTGAACAAAAACAAGAGTTGCAGTTAAAAAAGCTGGCCTTAGATCTTGACTTGTCAAACGCACAACAAAAAGAAATACAAGTGTTTTTAAGCGAACAACATAAAAAGAGAGAAATGGCTATGGCACAGCGAAAAGCTAATCAGGCAGAAGCTAAAAAGCCAACTGCTGACGAACGCTTTGCAATGAAAAATAAAATGCTTGATGAGCAAATTGAGCTGAAAGCACGTATGAAAAAAATACTTTCTACCGAACAATTTAAAAAATGGGAAGCTACAAAGGGAGAAAGATCCGAGCGCATGCAGCAACGTTTGGCCATGCACAAAGAGCGAAAAACTATCAAAAACACTTCCGAAAAGTAATTCTTGGATAAAGTATATTGTTGTAAAAAACCCCAAAATAAAAAAGATTTATTTTGGGGTTTTTTGATTATTATCAGATTATTTAAAAAGTTTTTGACACTTTATCTATAGCATTAATAGTAAAATCTAAATCGTCATAAGTCAAAGCATCAGTAATAAACCAAGTCTCATATGCTGACGGAGCAATGTAAATCCCTTCTTGAAGCAAACCATGAAAGAACTTTTTGAACGTTTCATTATCTCCTTTTGCTGCCGACTGAAAATCTACCACCGGATCAGCATCAAAGTGAACCGAAATCATTGAACCGATAGTATTAATGGTAAATGTTACCTCATTAGCTTTTAATACGCGATCAATTCCTGCAGCAAGATAGGCCGTTTTCTCTGCTAGTCTCGTAAAAATAGCTGGATCGGCATCTAAGGCTTGCAACATAGCCAAACCTGCTGCCATAGCTAGCGGATTTCCGGACAAAGTACCAGCTTGATAAACTGGTCCAAGTGGTGCTAAATAATTCATAATTTCTTCACGAGCCGCAAAGGCACCCACTGGTAAACCTCCGCCAATTACTTTTCCAAAACAAACAATATCGGCATTTACTTGCACTAATTCTTGAACGCCACCTGCTGCCAAACGAAAACCGGTCATTACCTCATCAAAAATTAAAAGTATTCCGTTCTCAGTACACAAAGTGCGTAGGCCTTCGAGAAATCCTTTTTGTGGCGGAATGCAGCCCATATTTCCAGCAACTGGTTCAACTATAATAGCCGCAATCTCATTTTTATTAGCTTCAATTAATGTCCTAACATTTTCTAAGTCATTATAGCTCGCTAATAAAGTGTCCTTGGCAGTACCCGCTGTAACTCCGGGACTATTTGGTGAGCCAAAAGTTATTGCGCCACTACCTGCCTGAATTAAAAAGGAGTCAGAGTGGCCATGATAACAACCGGCAAATTTTACAATCTTATCTTTTTTAGTAAATCCTCTTGCCAAACGAATGGCACTCATACAAGCCTCGGTTCCTGAATTTACAAAACGAATTTTATCAATATTTGGTACCATCTTCACTGCAAGTGCAGCAATTTCAGTTTCTAAGGCAGTTGGCATTCCAAAAGAAGTACCTAGCTGTGCCTTGTCTACAACGGCTTTTACCACCGGTTCATAGGCATGCCCTAAGATCATTGGCCCCCACGAATTGATATAGTCAATTAAACGATTGCCATCCTCATCATATAAATAGGCTCCCTTGGCACTTTTTACAAAAATAGGAGTTCCTCCTACTGCTCTAAAGGCACGAACTGGTGAGTTTACGCCTCCAGGAATTACTTTTTCTGCTTCAGCAAATAGCTGACTACTTCTTTGATATAACATTGTATAATTTTGAGAATTAGTATTGTTGAGTTATTTCACCAAAAGCCGCTGCCCGATGGCAATAGCGTTATCTGATAAATTATTTTTTGATTTTAAATCTTCTACTTTTAATGCAAATTTTTTGGATATGGAATATAATGTATCGCCTTTTTGCACCACATATTCAGCACCATCAACCTCGCTACTTTGAGCCAAAACCACTGTTTCTTTTGAAGGAACAAAATTGATATCCAACGCCTGCTTATCATACTGATGCAGTTGATACCTTTCGATATATGAAATCAATTTTTCGGGATACTTCGGGTCAGTGGCATAACCCGCTGCACGCAACCCATTGGCCCAAGCTTTGTAATCGTTGGGAGCCAACTCAAATAATTTAGCATAGCGGCTTCTGCTTGTTAAAAAAAAAGCATGGTCTTTGAACGACTCCGCAGGATTTTCATATTTTCTGAAACATTCTTGCGAGGCATCATCATCATGTTTTACACTATCACCAGTCCAACCTGTGTGGCATTTGATACCAAAATGATTGTTTGCACTCAATGCTAAATCTCCTTTGCCCGCTCCCGACTCTAATATGCCTTGAGCTAAAATGATACTTGCCGGAATTCCATGGTTTTTCATGTTAGCCATTGCAATATCTTTAAATTTAGAGACATATACCACAATGACATCTGATGTAACTACCGTTTTTGATGTAGAAACAATTGTTTCAGTGGTTGAATTTTTAGGAGCTACTTTTGTTGTTTTTTTAACCGCTGCTGTTGGCTTATTTAAAGTCGGTGCGGTCCGCTTTTGAGGAATACGATTTGCTACAGGTTTAGAATTAGTTGTTGGTTTTTTGGTAATAATCACAGGCTTTGTGCTATTGCACCCTATGACCATCAGACCAAACAACAGAAGAAATAAATTTTTAAACATGAATATCTATTATAGGTAACTGTTTGTTTTTAAGTTTTTGGTTCATCCCTGCAATACCTTGTAGTCCGCCGGTATGAATGATCAAAACATTTGAATTGTCAGGAAAATATCCTTTTGAAATTAAGTTCATTACTCCAAAAACGGTTTTACTAGTGTAAACTGGATCCAGAGGGATTTTAAATTGGTCGTTAAACCCATTTATGAAGGTGACTAACTCTTCATTAATTTTTCCATATCCTCCAAAATGATAATCTGTAATTAACTCCCAATTATCTTGATGTACAAAATTACGAATTTCATTGTTTAAAAAGTCACCTTTTAAAGTAGGAAATCCTAAAACTTTTTGATGAGGCTGTGCACTATTAATCAGTCCCGAAATTGTTCCTGCGGTACCAACAGCGCAACAAACAAAATCAAATTCATGGTCAGTTGTAGTTAAAATTTCTTCACATCCTTTGATTGCCAAAGCGTTTGTTCCGCCTTCTGGCAGCAAATAAAACGTTCCAAATTGCTCTTTTAAACTAGCTAAAAATGCTGGCGTATCCTTATCACGGTACTGTGTCCTAGAAATAAACTCAAAATGCATGCCGCACTCTTTTGCGAATTGCAAAGTGGGATTTTCAGCTATTTTATCTGAAAGCTCTTCACCCCGAATAATTCCTATTGTTTTCAAGTTGTTTATTTTACCTGCATAAGCTACCGCAGCAATATGATTTGAGAAGGCGCCACCAAAAGTGAGTATTGTATCTTGGTTTTCGGCAATTGCTTGGACTATATTGTATTTTAGCTTGCGGAATTTATTGCCTGAAACAAAAGGGTGTAACAAATCCTCTCGTTTAATAGTAACTGAGATCGAATTGGGAAAGTCGAAAGCTAATTTTTGATTCAAATGAGCGTTTTTTTTACAAAGGTAAAACTATTACACACAAAAAATGCAACCTAAAAGATTGCATTTGATGGACTAACCAAAATCACCATTTTAATTACTTACAACAATCTTTTTACCAATACTCGCATTGTCTGCTGTTTGCAATTTTAGTACATAAATTCCATCTGCTAAACCGTTGGTAGGCAATTGATGGCTCACACTATTACCTAATTTATCTTTTGAAAAAATTAATTTACCCGTTATATCATATACGTTGCATAAACTAAGGTCTAAACCTTTTGGATTTTCGATGATAATGTTTTTGGTGCTATTTTTATGGTAAACAGTAAAATCATCGTTTGCAAGTTCTCCCACACCAAGGGTTGTATTCTTCTTGAAAGTTATTTCAAACTGGGTATTGTTTTTACCAGCAGGTAAATCTAAGTTGTGAAAACTATTTTTAATGTCGTAATACATATCAGTAACTTTATCGTGAAGGTAAATTTCGTTTGCAGCTGTAAAATTCAAGATTTCCTTCACGGTAATCTTATAATTTGCTGGTTTCTCATTTTTAAAACCGATTGCAATTTTTTTCTCTTCATCAAAATTCAGCACATTAATCAAGTACTCTTTATCTTGTAATACAAAATACATATCTGCGGCAGCGCGATCATTACTGGAAGGAGCATCCATTGCGCGATCAATACCATCTGTTGCTTGCGGTACAAAAGCCAAAGCTACTTGACGAATTCCTTGGTTATTTAAAGTGGTGTTAAATCGAATTTGAGGCGTTACCTCAGCACTAACCGTTTTATAATCAAAACCAGATACAGACTGAATTTTAGATAAATATTCAACAACAGGGTTAATCGTTTTTTTATCTTTTGAAGCAGTACGCTCAAACTCAGAGTTATTTAGCACACCCTCTTTAACGAAAACGCGATATGTATTTTTCATTTGGACATTTCCGTTTGTTGTGCCTTTAATCATAAATCCTTGCCCTACTGGAGAAAACCTCCGTGCAAATGATGACCCCACACTAACAATTGAGCCTGGATTACCTGAATTATCATAAGAGTAAAACGTTGCTGGCACGTACACACCCAATCCACCGCCACCTGCTGGCGAAAAAACACCATAACCACCTTTGTAATCAGCAATAAAATGAGATGAAACCGTTTTATCATGCTCCCAAAAGTACGCAACGCCGGTGCAATTAGTTTGCTCCGTTAAAAATGCTGACAAATCAAGGGCACTTGGGTACGGGTTTCCTGTTAAGGTAAATTGCGCATTTCCAACAGGAATTTGGATGGTACCATCATTAGGCTTTCCTCTAAAATCGTATCGCTGTCTGCTACCGGAGTTGTTTTGAACACCATTAACAGTAAAGGAATTGGTGCCGGCTGTTCCTTTCATTGTAAAACCTTCACCAGCATTCAATGCAGCTGCTGAACCTACTGTAACCCAACCGGTATAGGTAGCTGATCCAATTAATTTATAAATCCAATAAGGAGAAATTGCAAGCGGATTGGCTTGACCATTATAATTGTTCATAGGCAATATAGTAGCATCATTTGAGGTAATCAAACCCGCCACATCTTTTAATTGCGTGATGCTAAAAGGCGAATTTCCAACACTTGCCAGAGCACCTCCAACTGGCGAACACCAATAATTAAATTGAAAATTATTGGTTGTCCCTTCCTGAAAAACAGATAAAGAACCCAAGCCACGATTTGCACTAGCATTTTCAGATCCTTGTAATAATTGCGCATTTTCGCGTAAATACAAATTACTTGAACTAGCGTTCAACTCTAACTGCTGTTTTACAAACAACACTTCGTTTTTAGCAAAAACATAACTATTGGAGCTAACATACATTTGAGCCTTTGCTTGAAATTGCAAAAACATCACAATAAAAATAACTACTATTCTCGGGAGTACTTGTGATTTCATAAGCGCAAAATTTAGAGGATGTATTTTTGTTCGTTTAACATTTTTAATGCTAGCGATGGCTGTTGGTATTAAATATCCAAAACCTTCCAAACAAAAGTACTAAAAAAAAAGCGCACGAAGAATCAAAATAACCGATAAAAAGTATAAAAAGTCGATGAAATACACTTTTTTGCATTATATATTTCTTTTATCTTACAATAAAAAATTAAAACAAAATGTATTTAACTTTCTAAATCACTTATTAAAAGCCCTAAAACCAGATATAATTCAATCGCTTTCTGGATTTAATTCGATAAAACTTACAGAAATTTAACAAATCGAAATAAAGGACGATTTTTTAAGTACATCAAATCGCGCTCGTGTGCATAAGCCTCACGCTCAAAACTAATAGCACGGTAAGCGAGTTGCCATTTTTTAAGTTTCATCAAATGCCAACAAAATTCAATAGCGTACCACAAAAAAAAGGGAACAATTAAAAGCTCTAATTGCTGTCGCAGATGTATTTTTTCATGCTGTACCAATACCAGATCTTGTTTTTCACTTTTATCGTTAAAAATGATAAACGGAAAAAGAGTGATGCTGCGGTATCCTTTCGGAATTAAATATTTGGCCACAATCAAAAACATTCGCTTTAAAATTTATAAGTTTGTAATGGGTCTGTA
This sequence comes from uncultured Flavobacterium sp., assembly GCA_964566045.1. Classification (GTDB taxonomy): domain Bacteria; phylum Bacteroidota; class Bacteroidia; order Flavobacteriales; family Flavobacteriaceae; genus Flavobacterium. Next base: position 18,042 of record CAZMHK010000007.1, on the reverse strand, counting down.
TGATTTTAAAAGCTCGAATTAGCAGCAAAATAAGACCCAATAAATTCAAATTAAACAATGACAAGCCAAAGTAATGAAAATAAATTGACAGAGGGCGAAGATTTCTATTATACTCCAGAAGGATACAAATGCTTTACCGAAAAACACCATTTAAAACGCGGTTATTGCTGTAAAAATGGCTGCAGACATTGTCCGTACGGGTTTGATAAAAAAACAGGGACGGTGAAAAAGTAAGCAGTTTGCAGTCTCAGTTTGCAGTCAAAATATTCAGATAAAAACGAATAAAAACACATCAAAAAATGACTTTTCAAGAACAAATACTTCAAGGAATACCAACAGTTTTACCACAGCTTAAACCGTATGACAATGCCAGATTTGCTGATCCAACTGCGCCTACAGCAATTAATCATGCTCCCAAACGAAAAGACATTTTATCTGATGACGAAAAAACACTAGCGCTTAAAAATGCCTTACGCTACTTTGAACCAAAGCATCACGCCGAATTACTTCCAGAGTTTAAAGCCGAACTAGAAATTTTCGGTCGTATTTACATGTATCGTTTTCGACCGGATTACGAAATTTATGCCCGACCAATAAACGAATATCCCGGCAAAAGCACGCAAGCAAAAGCGATCATGTTAATGATTCAAAATAATTTGGATCATGCTGTTGCACAACATCCGCACGAATTAATTACCTACGGCGGCAATGGCGCTGTATTTCAAAATTGGGCTCAGTACTTGCTTACCATGAAATACTTAGCTGAAATGACCGACGAGCAAACACTCAGCATGTATTCTGGGCATCCAATGGGATTATTCCCTTCGCACAAAGAGGCGCCGAGGGTGGTTGTTACGAACGGAATGGTGATTCCAAATTATTCCAAACCTGATGATTGGGAAAAAATGAATGCATTAGGCGTTTCTCAATACGGACAAATGACGGCGGGAAGTTACATGTATATTGGTCCGCAAGGAATTGTTCACGGAACTACGATCACAGTTTTGAATGGTTTTAGAAAAATTAAAAAATCCCCAAAAGGTGGTTTGTTCGTAACTTCTGGATTAGGCGGAATGTCTGGCGCACAACCAAAAGCAGGAAACATTGCAGGTTGCGTTACCGTCTGTGCCGAAGTAAATCCAAAAATTACTCACATTCGTCACTCACAAGGTTGGATCAATGAAGTGATTGAAAATATTGATGAATTAGTCCCAAGAGTTAAAAACGCTTTAGAAAATCTAGAAGTAGTTTCAATCGCCTATCTCGGAAATGTCGTTGATGTTTGGGAACGATTTGACCAAGAAAATTTGCATATTGATCTGGGTTCTGATCAAACTTCGCTGCACAATCCGTGGGCTGGAGGTTATTATCCAATTGGCTATACTTTCGAAGAATCGAATGATTTAATGGCAAACAATCCTGCTAAATTCAAAGAAGAAGTTCAAAAAACTCTTCGTCGTCACGCAGCAGCAATCAACAAACATACCGAAAAAGGAACCTATTTCTTCGATTACGGAAATGCATTTTTACTAGAAGCTTCTCGTGCTGGAGCCGATGTTTTTGCAGAAAATCACATCGATTTCAAATACAACAGCTACGTTCAAGATATTATGGGACCAATGTGTTTTGATTATGGTTTTGGACCATTCCGCTGGGTATGTGCCTCAGCAAATTCAGAAGATTTAGCAAAAACCGATAAGATTGCCTGCGATGTTTTAGAAGAAATGATGAAAAATTCACCTGAAGAAATTCAGCAACAAATGGCCGATAATATTCAATGGATAAAAGGCGCTCAAGAAAATCAGTTGGTGGTGGGCTCACAAGCTCGAATTCTTTATGCTGATGCCGAAGGAAGAATAAAAATTGCCGAAGCATTCAATCAAGCTATTGCCCGTGGCGAAATAGGACCTATAATTTTAGGACGCGATCATCACGACGTTTCCGGAACCGATTCTCCGTACAGAGAAACATCTAACATTTATGACGGTTCACGATTTACAGCCGATATGGCCATTCAAAACGTAATTGGAGACAGTTTTAGAGGCGCAACTTGGGTATCTATTCACAATGGCGGAGGCGTAGGTTGGGGCGAGGTAATTAACGGTGGTTTTGGTATGGTTCTTGATGGTACTAAAGAAGCATCAAGACGTTTAGAATCAATGCTTTTCTGGGATGTGAATAACGGAATTTCCAGACGCAGTTGGGCACGCAACGAAGGTGCAATTTTTGCAATCAAACGAGCAATGGCCGCGCAACCTTTGCTGCAAGTGACCATCCCTAATGAAGTTAGCGATGATTTGCTCAGCAATTAAAGTAAGAATATAAAATAAGTCCCATTAATATCAAACTGAAATACCATGAAAACAATTAAATTACTCTCTGTACTATTCGTTTTTGTATTGGCTTCCTGCGCCTCCGTTCGGGTGCAATCTGACTTTGATTCGAAAGTAGATTTTTCACAGTACAAAACGTATGCATTCCATAAAAACGGAATTGATAAAGTCGAAATTTCGCAATTAGATAAAAAGCGAATTTTAAACGCAATTGACGTTGAGCTTAGCGCAAAAGGAATGACCAAAAGCGAAAATCCTGATTTGTTAGTAAACATTTTTACCAAAGAAAGAGAAAGAATCGACGTAAACCAATTCAACATGGGTTGGGGTTACGGCTGGGGTTGGGGTTGGAATCCATTTTTATGGGGAGGCAACAATACCTTTGCATCTTCAAGCGTTGAGGGTACCTTGTTTATTGATTTAATCGATGCTAAAAAGAAAGAATTAATCTGGCAAGGAGAAGGCATCGGTAATATCACCCAAAATAACGGTAACAAAGAAAAAAGAATCAACGAATTTGTTAACCAAATTCTAGCTCAGTTTCCGCCAAAAGCGAAATAAGAACACTACTTAATTAAACGAAAAGTCTACCTTTGTGTAGGCTTTTTTTATACTTTATTATGACTACACTACACGATATAAAAACACTAGATGATATTAAAATTTTGGTCAATTCCTTTTATGCCAAAGTTCAAAAAGACGATTTGATAGGACCTATCTTTAATGCTAAAATAGGCGACAAATGGCCCGAACACCTCGAAAAAATGTACGGCTTTTGGGAGACAATTCTACTCGAAGTACACTCGTATTCTGGCAGTCCGTTTCCGCCGCACAAACATTTGCCTATTGGCAAAGAACATTTTAACCGTTGGATGCAACTGTTTACTGAAAATGCTGATGCTCAATTTGCTGGACCGATAGTTGACGAAGCCAAATACAGAGCCAAAGGAATGGCAGATATGTTTCATTATAAAATTGATTATTTCAGGAACTTAGAACAGCAACAAAACAACGACTAAAGTTATTATTTTTCCAGTTCAAAAGCTTTCAAACCCTAAAAAATAATGATGCGTAACTCCATATTCGCCTTACTTAGTTCCTTTTTATTTTTGGCCTGCGCGACAAACAAAGCAAGTTTGTCATCAGAAAAAGAACCACAACTGCGTTTCTTGAATCAAATTGAAATTCCGTTTAACACTAGTTTTCAAAATACAACGATAGGCGGTTTATCTGGAATTGATTATGACGCTAAAAACGACTTGTACTATCTAGCTTGCGATGATCGTTCGATTTACCAAGAAGCTCGTTTTTACACTGCTTCCATCGCAATTAAAAATAACGCCATTAACGAGGTCGCTTTTAAAAATACCTATCGTTTGCAAAACGAAAAAGGAGAATCCTTTGCCAATTGGGAAACCGCACCCAACCTATCAACCGATCCCGAAGACTTGCGTTACAATGCAAAAACTAAAAGTTTGCTTTGGAGCAGTGAAGGCGCTCGTGTATTGAGTTCTGGGAAAAAAGTGTTGCAAAATCCGGCATTAACCATCATGGACACCAAAGGGACTTACGTGACCAAAATGACACTCCCTGAAAATTTACAAATGCAGGAATTTGAAAAAGGCCCGATAAACAATGGCAGTCTAGAAGGCTTAACTTTCGATTTCGATTATAAAAACTGCTTTGCTAATTTAGAAGAACCTTTGTTTGAAGACGGTTCACAGTCGAATTTAAGCACAGGAGGTTTGATCAGACTGTATCAATTTGATACCCAAAAAAATCAGAATATAGCGCAATTCGGTTATCGATTAGAACCGATTGCGAAAGCGCCATCGCCGGCAGGTTCCTTTGCTGTTAATGGTATTTCGGCCATTCAATATTACGGGAAAAATCAGCTTTTGGTTGTAGAACGTTCCTACTCTACAGGTACGCAAGCGTGCACGGTGAAAATCTTTTTGTGTGATTTAAAAAATGCGACGGACGTAAAAAACAGCCAATCATTGTTAGCAAACAACATTAAATTGGCATCAAAAAAATTGATTTTGAATCTAGACGAACTTGGCATTTTTATTGACAATATTGAAGGAATTACCTTTGGCCCTCGACTTGACAATGGCAACAGATCGCTGTTGTTAGTATCGGACAATAATTTTTCGGAGAAACAAAAAACGCAATTTTTGTTATTTGAAGTGATCGAGTAATAAATCGACACGACTTTTTTGCAATATACTCATAGCCCCGATTGAAATAGAAAGCTTTTTGCAAAAGCCGTTTTGATTTTTCTTGTTGCGGCAGAGCGACCAACGGAAGCTCCTGCCGAAACGGTAGAAAAACAAACGGATGTGCAAAAACTTGCCATGAAAAGCGGGAAATGGCTCCTGAAATTCGTATTTTTGCAACTGAACTACAACGTTTTCGACATGAACTCAACTATAGAAAGCAATCCGTTATTAGATCGATTGCCAAAGCACTTACGACAATTTATTAAACCTCAGGATTATAGCGATTACACGCCCATTAACCAAGCGGTTTGGCGTTATGTGATGCGAAAAAATGTGGCGTATTTATCGAAGGTAGCCCACAATTCGTACCTAGACGGTTTGCAGAAGACAGGAATTGAAATTGACAATATTCCAAGTATGTACGGCATGAACCGTATTTTGAGCGAAATAGGCTGGGCTGCGGTTGCAGTTGATGGATTTATTCCGCCAAATGCCTTTATGGAATTCCAAGCGTATAACGTGTTAGTTATTGCATCAGACATCAGACAACTCGAACATATAGAATATACTCCAGCGCCAGATATTATTCACGAAGGTGCCGGACATGCGCCTATTATTGCTAATCCGGAATATGCTGAATATTTGCGTCGATTTGGTGAAATTGGTTGCAAAGCGATATCATCGCACAAAGATTACGAAATGTATGAGGCAATTCGTTACCTATCAATTGTAAAAGAAGCCGAAGGTACGCCTGAGGCCACTATTGCCGCTGCTGAAAAAGCGGTTGAAGATTTGCAAAATAATATGGGAGAACTCTCAGAAATGGCTCAAATTAGAAACCTACATTGGTGGACAGTAGAGTACGGTTTGATTGGCACCGTTGAAGAACCGAAAATTTATGGCGCGGGACTACTCTCCTCGATTGGCGAAAGTGCGCATTGTATGACTCCAGCGGTTAAAAAAATACCTTATGATATTTCGGCAGCAAACCAGAGTTTTGACATTACTAAACTGCAACCGCAGTTGTATGTAACTCCAACTTTTGCTTATTTGAATTTGGTTTTAGAAGAATTTGCCAATAAAATGGCGTTGCGAACTGGTGGCTTGTCGGGGATTAAAAAACTTATTGATTCGAAAGCATTGGGTACAGTTGAACTGAGTACCGGCTTGCAGATTTCAGGTGTTTTCGGTTCGGTTATCGAGCACGACGGAAAACCGATTTACCTACAAACTACTGGTAAAACGGCACTGGCTTACCGCGAAAAGGAATTGGTAGGACACGGAACATTAACACATCCGGAAGGTTTTGGTAGCCCAATTGGAAAATTAGAAGGCATCAACTTGGCTATTGAAGACATGAGTCCGAAAGACTTGAATGCTTACGATATTTTAGAATCGAAAACAGTTACTTTAGATTTTGAAGGCGGTATTAAAGTTACAGGTGAAATTATAACTGGATCTCGAAACCTACAAGGCGAAATTACTTTGATTCGTTTTAAAAACTGTACGGTGACGCATGGTGATAAAGTCTTGTTTCAGCCGGAATGGGGCGTTTATGATATGGCAGTTGGAAAAAAAATAACATCGGCATTTTCAGGACCTGCTGATGTGAACAGTTTTGATTTGATTACGCATTTGCCATCTAGCAAAACAATCAAAGCAAAACAATCTGCTGAGCGCGATGATTTGGAAGTTTTGTACCAAACCGTTCGAAATATTAGAGTCACAAAAGACACACAAACATCTTTAGCTCCCATTTTTGAAAAGTTAGAAAATAACCACCCTAACGATTGGCTACTCGCAGTTGAAATCACAGAATTGTTACAAGAAAGAGATGAACCGCAGTTGGCTCAGGAAATCATGGTATATTTAGAACAATTGCAAAGTAAAAGACCCGAAGTAGCTCATTTGATTGCTGGTGGCTTAGACTTGATTTTTGACAAAGCGAAAGCTTAAAGTTATGAACCGTAAATTCGCAGATTTAAATGATGTGGATTTGGTGGCGGAAAGCGTTTGAATAAAAATTTGACCGCAAATTCGCAGATTTATATCAAACAAGATGGAGATGAATTTTGTGGAAGAAAACAGTTTAATAAAAATTTAACCGCGAATTCGCAGATTTTTAAAAGTATTTAAAATTTGCGAATTTGCGGTTTTTCTTTGCTTTACATTTTTATTTTTTGCCCAAAATATTTCTCATTTTCAATTACTTGCCCGTCATATTTCCGCGTCCAACCCAACTAACTTGTGGTAATCAATAACTTGGATAACTCACTAATTAATCGATTTTGTGCGTTGGCTTTTAGGCAAAAACATCTGAAAAAAATTTAAGCGCAGATTCGCAAATTTATACAAAGAGATAAAGAGAGGGAACTTGCCACGGGATACTATAAGAAAGAAAACAGAGACGCTTAATTACTTTCTTTCAAAACAGTTTAATAAAAATTTAACCGCAGATTCGCAGATTTTAAATTATTCTAAAAATTTGCGAATTTGCGGTTTTTCTTTGCTTTACATTTTGATTTTTTGTCCGAAGTCTTTTTCGGTTTCAATTACTTGACCGTCATATTTCAATGTCCAGCCCAACTGACTTGTAGTAATCAATAACTTGGATAACTCACTAATTAAACGGTTTTGCGCGTTGGCTTTTAAGGACGATTTTTCAATTTTTTTTGCCAAACTGGCTTTTACAGACTTGTTGATTTTATTGTAATCGTCACCCGTGAACGGATTTAATTTACTTTGTTCTACATCATAAAATTGAATATCGGGGCTGATTTTTATTTCTTCCTTTGGAATTTGAACAATCGTAATTGTTTTGTTAATGGAATCAATATCGTATTTCATAAGGTGCAAATCGTAAGCCACAGTGACATCAGCATTAACTACAACCAAGGCTTTTTTCTCAAAAGAAAGCATGTCCATCAAATATTTCTGTTGGTTTTTATAAGTAATCACCTCTGAGAAATGCCCTTCGGTAACCACTAATTTCCCAACATTTAAAATTTGTTGTTGAATAAGGTTGGTGTTATACGTTATATCTTGGTCTTCGTTTTTCTTAAAGTCGCAGAATTTAAATAGCAAAAATATGATTAGAGCAGCTGCGATTCCGATTAATATTCTTTTGAGCATAATTAAAATTTCATGAATGAGTATTGAGATTCTAATATAGTTATTTTTTCTCTGACTTTGGCTTGAAATTTCAAATGACTTTCTGATTCGGGGTTGAATGGCTTGTGAGCAAGGCTTTTTTGAATACTTTCTACTTCATCCATTGTGGACCAAGCTTTTTCTGAAATGACCGCATCTACAAATCGTTTCCAAATGTAATTAATGGCTGTTTGATTAGGATGTAACATATCATCGGCATAAAAACGATAATCACGCAGTTCGTCCATCATGATTTCATACGAGGGGAAATAACTTACAGTCGAAAGTTGACAGTCAAAAGTCTCATGAAGCGCGCTAATAATGTTGGCTTTGCTCCTTTGGTTTTCTACAAAACCGTCTTTGATGTGCCGTACTGGTGAAACTGTAAAAATAAGCTTGCAATCCGGGTTTAGAGTACGAATTAAATTGACTGTATTGGTGATACTTCCTTGTATTGTTGCCACAGTCAGCAATTCTTTCTGAAACTGTTTTTGAGGTACTTTATGACAATTTGCTACAATTTTTTGGCTTTCGATATGACGATACACCCACGAAGTTCCGTAAGTGATAATGCAATGGCTTGCTTGCATGATATATTCGCGAACGGACGCAACAATAACATTCAGCGTAGTCAACAATTCGTCTTTGTTTGATGTACTTAAATCAGAATGTGCATCAAAACAATGCCAGCGTTCGTTGTGAAAAAAGACATCGTCATCTGTAAATTCCTTTTCAGAAACAGCATACTCGATTAGTTTTTCAATTGCTAACGGATGAAAAAGAATTCCAAATGGGTTACAGCTATTTTGAAATTTAAAATAGTCTAATTTTTCAGCCATGTTTACAGCAAAACAAGAGCCGATGGAAATGATTTTGGAGTTATAATCTATAGGAAATTCATTCTTAGGAATGGGAATTGGTGTTGTAAAGTGCATGGTGTTGTGTATTTGCTGCAAATTTGAATAATTTAAACGAATCAAATAAAATTTAGTACTTTATTCGTTAGAATGTAAACTCTTTCAAAATTAAAGCTTTGAAAGAATTGTTTTACTCAATAAAAATATTCTACTTTCAAATAGCCTACAAAACCATTTGATAAAGGCGCAGATTCAGAGATACTTTCTTTTGGATAATTATTTAAATCGTACGTGATTGCATAATTATAGGTTGTAGCCGAAGAAACTACATGATTGTCTTTTGAATTACTAGTGATGACAGTAGTTACTACATTGTTATTAACTGAAACTTTGTCGTTTTGATTCCACAATTCTTTATATCCTTCAATATTAAAAAACGGGTTTTTCTTGGTATCATAATCATAACTTATGCTGTATTTCGATTCGACACCTAATGGAGTATTGTCATAAATACGCTCTTCTTTGATTAAGTTACCATTAGAAAGCTGTAATGTTCCGTGGTATTCTTTGACCTCAACATTTCCTGAACTTAGCGTAAATTTTTCAACTAAAACCTCCTTCTCATTTACAGGAGAGTACTTCATTACATAATTCCCAACTGAAACTACTTTTACTAATTTACCCTGAGAATAACTGTAATAGATCGTCTCTACTTGCTGGTTTTCTTTATTTTTTAGCACCATTCTCGAAATTAGCCCATCAGTATACATAAAATCTGTACGATGTCTGGCACCATCAATACTTACTATTTGGTTGCCATTATAGGTATACAAAAACGTTTGTGTGTTTTGTCTAGCAGTTGTTTCTATTACTTTTTTAATCAGTTTGAAACTATCATCTGTATCATCTGTACATGAAACAAATGTTAAAACAATAACTGAAAAGAAAGCATACAACACTTTTATATTTTTCATATTTATGATTTCTACCTTTTACTTTTTGTTGGACCAAATTTAGACATAAACCACTATATTTCAATACTATCAAAAATATAGTTAGTTTACTAAATTTAACCCTTAAATGAACTTTGAATTATTTTGGTTTTTAAAATTACAGCAACCGCATTTACAAAAAAAAACAAACCCTTTTGAAAAGCATTCAAAAAGGGTTTATTGTATCAATTCTAAACTTTTGTTTAGCCTAAAAATGTAATTGCCGTGTCTAATGCTTGTTGGATTCCGTTTGCATTTTTCCCTTTTCCAGAGGCAAAAAACGGTTGTCCACCACCATTTCCATCTATTAATTTTCCTAATTCTCTAATTACAGTTCCAGCGTTCAAGCCTTTTTCTGCAACCAATTCTTTAGAAATATAGCAATGGATGTTAGGCAAACCTTCTTCAATTGAAGCTAAAAACACGAATGAATTTGGTTTAGCAGTTCCAATAGCTTGTGCCAAATCTTTGGTGGAACTCATAGATAAATCTACTTGCTTTGCCAAAAAGTTAATCCCGTTTACCTCATGAAAATCAGCAACCAGAACATTCTTTAGCCCGTCGATTTTTTCTTTAAGTAACTGCTCGATTTGTTTTTTCAGCTTCGCATTATCGTCTTGCAAGGAAGCTACCGATTTTAAAACGTCTTGTGGATTTTTCAACGTTTCTTTAATTTCTGCCAAAGTATTTTCTTGATTTTGGTAGAAATTTTTCACTGCATCACCAGTTATGGCTTCAATACGACGAATTCCCGCAGCAACTGCACCTTCAGAAATAATTTTGAAATGCCAGATTTCGGCGGTGTTTTTTACGTGAATTCCACCACAAAGTTCTTTGCTTTCGCCAAATTCTATCATTCGAACTGAATCTCCGTACTTTTCTCCAAACAAAGCCATTGCTCCTTTGTCCAATGCTTCTTTAATTGGAATATTGCGGTGTTCTACCAATTGCAACTGCGCTTCAATTTGAGCATTCACACTTGCCTCTACTTGACGCAATTCCTCATCTGAAACTTTAGAAAAATGCGAAAAGTCAAAACGCAAATAATTTGGATTTACTAACGAACCTTTTTGCTCAACATGCGTTCCTAAAATACTTCTCAAAGCCAAGTGCATCAAGTGTGTAGCTGAGTGGTTTTTAGAAGTTGACGTTCTTAAATCGGTATTTACTTTTGCTACAAACCTAGCTTCAATATTTTCTGGAAGCTGTTTTGCAAAATGCAAAATCAGATTATTTTCCTTTTTTGCATCAATGATATCAATAGTTTGGTTTGCCGAAACCAATGTTCCTTTATCACCTACTTGTCCTCCACCTTCTGGATAAAATGGCGTATTGTCTAAAACGATTTGGTATAAAACACCATCTTTTTTAGAATCTACTTTACGAATACGAGTGATCTTTACTTCGTTTTCTGTTTGGTCGTAACCAACAAACGTCTCTACGTTTCCAGGAATCAGCACTGTCCAATCTTCGGTTGAAACTTCAGATGCAGCACGGGAACGATTTTTTTGCTCTTGCATAGAAGCATCAAACTCAGCCTCGTTGAAAGACATTCCTTTTTCTTTTAAAATCAGAGCCGTTAAGTCTTTTGGAAAACCAAAAGTATCGTACAATTCGAAAGCTTTTGCTCCTGAAACTTCATTTCCTGATGTTTCAGCAACCACTTTATCTAACAATTGCAATCCTTGATCTAAAGTTCGTAAAAACGAAGCTTCTTCCTCGCGGATTACATTGGTAACCAATTGTTGTTGTGCTTTAATCTCTGGGAAAAATTCTCCCATTTGATCTGCCAAAACAGCAACTAGTTTATTGATAAAAGGTTCTTTGGTATCTAAAAATGTAAATCCGTAACGAATTGCACGACGCAAAATTCTACGAATTACATAACCAGCTCCTGTGTTTGATGGCAATTGTCCGTCAGCAATAGCAAAGGCAACCGCACGAACGTGATCTACAATAACACGAATGGCGATATTGGTTTTATTTTGTGCCTCTTGTACTGACAAGTCGCGACTTGTCTCTACTGAATTCGATGTATATTTAAAACCTGTAATTTGTTCTACTTTTTCAATAAGCGGAGTAAAAACATCCGTGTCATAGTTAGATGTTTTGCCTTGCAAAGCCATACACAAACGCTCAAATCCCATTCCGGTATCTACGTGCTGTGCTGGAAGTTTTTCAAGAGATCCATCGGCTTTACGGTTGAACTCCATGAATACATTATTCCAGATTTCAACAACTTGTGGGTGGTCATTATTCACCAAACTTTTTCCTGATACCAAAGCTTTTTCCGCATCGGTACGTAAATCAACATGAATTTCAGAACAAGGTCCGCATGGTCCTTGGTCGCCCATTTCCCAGAAATTGTCTTTTTTGTTTCCAAGAATGATTCGGTCTTCATCAATCAATTCTTTCCAGATATCCCAAGCTTCTTGGTCAAAAGGAACATTATCTTCTGTACTTCCTTCAAAAACAGAAACGTATAAATTTTCTTTTGGGATTTTGTACACTTCGGTCAAAAGTTGCCAAGCCCAATTGATAGCTTCTTTTTTGAAATAATCACCAAAAGACCAGTTTCCTAACATTTCGAACATGGTGTGGTGATAGGTATCAAAACCTACATCCTCCAGGTCGTTGTGTTTTCCTGAAACGCGCAGACATTTTTGAGTATCGGCTATTCGGTTGCTTTTTGGAGTTCCGTTACCCAAAAAATATTCTTTAAATTGGGCCATTCCTGAGTTATTGAACATCAAGGTAGGATCGTCTTTTAAAACGATGGGCGCCGAAGGCACAATTAAATGCCCTTTGGATGCGAAAAACTCTAAAAACTGCTTGCGTACTTGTTGTGATGTCATTTTTTTTATTTAAAAATTTAAAGACTTAACAATTTAAAGATTATTTAGAATTGAATTTTTCAATTTTTTAATCATTAAATCTTTTTGTTCCTTTTGCCCCAGATAGTAGCGAAAAGCGTTGTGAAATGAAATTTATTTTTTCTTGCTCTGGCAGAGCGACCAACGGAAGCTCCTGCAAGGGCAATAGAAAAAACAATTTCATGAAACAACCTTGCAGCAGATAGCTGGATTGGGCACATGTATTATTAATTCCTGAAAAAAGGCGGTAACGAATGAAACATTTCTTAAATTTGTTCGACTAACCCTTTACAAAGCGCAAAAATAGGGTATTTTAAAATATGTCGAAAGTAAAATATTATTACGATTCTGAAAATCTAGCCTATAGAAAAATAAAAACTAAAAAAAGGCAAAAAATAGGTGTTGCATTGCTTTTTGTAGTTGCTGCAGCTTTGTTTGGTTTTTTGAGTTTTATTGTATTGTTGAACACTCCTTATTTTGAAACGCCAAAAGACCGTTTGCAAGCTCGCGAAATTGAAAATTTGAAACTAAATTATGCAATTTTAAACGAACGCGTGAATGAAATGAGCGATGTTGTTGAAGCAATTGAGGACAGAGATAACAATTTGTACCGCGTGTATTTTAACAAAGCTGCTATTCCGGATTCGATTAGGAAAGCAGGGTTTAAGGATGCTAATCGTTACCAATTGCTTGCCGGATTTGACAATTCAGAGTTGGTAAAATCAACTACCAAAAAAGTAGATGTTTTGAGCAAACAACTTGCCATACAATCAAAATCTTTGGATGTCATTTTGAAGCTTGCCGATGCGAAAAGTGATTTTTTGTCAGCCATTCCTGCCATTCAACCGGTGCGAAACGAGAATTTAAAACACATGGCATCTGGTTTTGGGTATCGAACAGATCCTTTTACGAAAGCGCGAAAAATGCATGAAGGAATGGATTTTACAGCAAAATCAGGTACTCCCATTTATGCTACTGGCGATGGAGTTGTAGCAAAAGCAGATAATACTGCCTCGGGTTACGGTAATCATATCGTAATTCGGCACGGATTTGGATATGAAACGTTATACGCACATTTGAGCAAGTACAACACAAGAGCTGGGCAACGCGTGAAAAGAGGCGATATTATTGGGTATGTTGGCAGCACGGGTCGTTCTGAAGCGCCACATTTGCATTACGAAGTTCATAAGGATAATAAAGTTGTGAACCCGCTTAATTTTTATTACGGAAATATTTCGGCGGTTGAATATGTGGTTATTGCGCAGTTGGCGAATCAAGAGAATCAGTCGTTGGATTAAAGTCTGATTTAGTCCTTAGTGATTGGTCCTTAGTGAGAAGTGAGAGGTGAAAAGTTTAGTTTCATTGACCGAACATTAAATAATATAAAAAATTAGAAAATAAATAAAAATGCAAATTGATCTACCAAAAGGCAAACGATATTACAGCATTGGCGAAGTGGCCAAGGCGTTTGATGTAAATGCATCGCTCATTCGGTTTTGGGACAGTGAATTTGACATTTTAAAACCCAAGAAAAATGCAAAGGGCAACAGAATGTTTACGCCTGAAGATATTACCAATTTGCAATTGATTTATCATTTGGTAAAAGAAAGAGGTTTTACACTTGAAGGTGCAAAAATTCATTTGAAAGAAGGTCAAAAGAAAACCTTAGATAAATTCGAAATTATAAAAAAACTAGAAGCAATTAGAAATCAATTAACTAATATTAAAAACGAACTTTAGCGTGACGCTAGGAGTACCAAACAATTAAAACAAATAAACATTAAATTAAACAAACATGAGAAGATTTTTGCCTTGGATTATCATTGGAGGATTAGTTGTACTTGCTATTATGTACTACATTAACGTAACTAACGGAGCTGTTGTAGTTGATCAAGCAGTTAAAAAAGAATGGGGTAACGTGGAGACTTCGTACCAAAGACGAAATGATTTAATTGGCAACTTGGTAAATACGGTAAAAGGTGCCGCTGATTTTGAAAAAGAAACTTTGACAGCGGTTATTGAAGCTCGTGCCAAAGCTACTTCTGTAACAATTGACCCAGCTAACGTAAGCCCAGAACAATTAGCAGCTTTTAACTCAGCGCAAAGCGGTGTGAGCAGCTCATTATCTAAATTATTGGTTTCTGTAGAACGCTACCCTGAATTGAAAGCAAATTCTAACTTTATGAAATTGCAAGATGAATTGGCTAGTACAGAAAATCAAATTTTAACAGCTAGAACTCGTTTTAACGAATCAGTAGAAGTGTATAACAATTATGTTTTGAAAAATCCAAGAAAATTGTTTCTATCTGATTACAAAGAAAAAGCTGCCTTTAAAGCTGTTGCAGGTGCTGAAAAACCTGTTGAAGTAAAATTCTAAATCCTATTTTTAATTTTGAATAACGATTTTTGATTGCAATCTTGCAGTTAAAAATCGTTATTTGTAATTCAATCCTTTTCTTATGTCAAAAGTAGAAGATTTGTTGAGCAGTGCCGAAGAGCAAGAAGTAGTAGCAGCCATTTGCAGTGCTGAAAAAAATACCTCAGGAGAAATTCGAGTTCATATTGAAAAAACTACTGATCAAGATCCATACGACCGCGCTATGGATGTTTTTCATGAGTTGAAAATGGATGCAACCGAATTGAAAAACGGCGTATTGATTTATTTGGCAGTAGAAGATCGCAATTTTGTTATTTGTGGCGATCAAGGCATCAACGAAGTGGTTCCAGATGATTTTTGGGACTGTACGCGTGACATCATGGTGGCGCATTTCAAAAAAGGCGATTTCAAACAAGGCTTGATTGATGGCATTCACCGCGCTGGCGAACAATTACAACGCTACTTTCCTTGGCAAGAAGGCGATACAAACGAATTATCAAACGAAATCTCAAAAGGATAATGAAGCTATATCCAAAAAATATCTTAACTACACTTTGCTTTATTGGTTTCTTACTGATAAGTTTTGCAGCAAATGCTCAATTTACTATTCCAGCTAAACCAGATTTTCAAACTTCAGTATACGATTATGCTAATGTTTTGAGCAGCACCGAAAAAGCACAATTAGAGCAAAAACTGATCCGATATTCTGATTCGACCACTACGCAAATTGTTGTCATAACCATTGAAAGTTTAAAGGGCGAAGATGTTAGTTTACTCGCTACTAAGTGGGCACAAACTTGGGGAATAGGCGGCTCAGCACAAGATGATAATGGCGTAATTGTTCTTTTGGCTAAAGCCGAAAAACGAATTGCTATCAATCCTGGATATGGATTAGAGGACCGATTAACTGCTGGTTTAGGTGGTGAAATCATTCGAAATATTATTGTTCCCGAATTTAAAGCCGGAAGTTTTTACAACGGCTTAGATAAAGGAACGGATGCCTTAATTGACGTTTTTAAAGGAAAATACAAAGGCAAACGCGTTGAGAAGAAATCGAGCAAAGGCTTTCCTATTGGACCCATCATTTTAATTGTGATTGTTTTGATAATCATAGCATCGCGCAGTAAGGGCAACCGAAATAATGGCAACAACGGTGGCGGAGGCATTGGCTCTTCCCTACTCGATGTGATCATTTTAAGCAACCTTGGCCGTGGTGGCGGAGGTGGATTTGGTGGCTCTTCAGGTGGAGGCTTTGGAGGCGGAGGCTTCGGTGGTGGTTTTGGCGGAGGCGGTTTCTCCGGAGGAGGATCTAGCGGAGGTTGGTAACACAAATAAAATTAATTAAAAGCTTCAATTGCAGCTTTTTTTTGTTTCTAAAATAACATATTACAGCAACTTACTACTGATTAAAAAGTAAAGTCTCTTTGTAAAAATCAATATTTTTTCAATCAAATTAATAGTAATAATTTTATCTTTGAATAAAAAACTAAATTTTAAATAATGAAAAAATTAAAATTATCGTATGGTATTTTTGTCCTAATGTTGCTCATTGGATCTCAAGGTTACTCCCAATTTAGTGGTTGGAAAGAAAAAATATTGCAAACAGGCGCTGCACTAGGAGCAAAAAAAATGGGACTTGATCAAGTACTAAAAAAGCCCGAAGCTATCACAACCTCATTTGAAGATGTAGATCAAACAGGATCGAAATTACCTGATTTACTGATTGTAAAAGATATACAACCTTTATATTTGTTGCCAAAAGCTACTGAAGGAGGTTTTGTTTTGTGCGATGGTTTTTATGAAATGAGTGCCAAAAGTTATTGTTTAAAAGCAGGTACCTTTGCACCATCTCAAGGCGATGGTTACATGTACGCACCCACCCTAGGACCTAAGCAAGAAATTGTAACTACAATTTTAAAAAATGCCGAAAAACATCCTGAGATAAAGCAACAAGATATACAAGAACTATTATGGGCCATTATAGCTAGATCTCGTTTTGCTGATTTCAGTGGTCAACTAAAATTAACTGCTATCGCTCTTTTGAGTACAGCTGAATTAACGCACCTTGAAGGTGGTATGTTGGGCGTATTGCCTGCTAGCGTTATGAATCAAGCAAAATCAAAACTTCCTGAAGCGGTTCAAAATGTTTTTGAAGCCGAAAATAACATTCGACAAATGGTTGCTAATGGAAATTACACCTACGCCGAAATGGAAAAATACGCCATTATTGCGGGTATGGCACCCGTACGCGATGATATCCCAAGTGGGATTTGGACTTTACACCCAGATGGATACTACATTCGGTACTACCCGTCTGGTTACGCTACAACCAAAGTTCAAATTTATGTTCCAAAAACATTATTAGCCAATGGAAAGCGAATAGTTTATGATGCTACTAATGACATTGCCTGTCCGGCAAATGTGGGTTCGCAACGACTGGCACAAACAAATGAACCATTAAATCCAAATTACGCTATTAAGTTGAAAAGCAACTGCAAATAAATTTGTGAAGTACTTGTAACTCAAAAAAGGATAAAGCTGCTACAGGCTTCTTTATACTTTTTTAATTTTAACGGTAAGCAATTTCATTAATGACAATAATCCTGAAGCTCTGAAAACTTCATCGATTAAGTTGATTCGTTTAAAAAAACAAGTATCTTTAACCTCATTTTTAAATACTAAAAAAAAGCGTAATACGAGTACCAAATGCTTTCACAAAAAACCAAATATGCCCTTAAAGCACTGCTCTATTTAGCCGAGCAGGATGCCAACCATATCTCTAAAACCATCGAAATTGCTGACGCAGCTTCGATTCCGAAAAAGTTCTTGGAGCAAATACTCCTTGACCTTAAACGCGGGCATTTTGTAGGTAGCAAACAAGGCAAACTTGGTGGCTATTACCTTTTAAAATCTAAAAATGAAATCACCTTAGCTGATATTCATCGGCTTTTTGATGGTGCAATCGCTTTACTGCCTTGCGCCTCTTTAAATTTTTACGAACGCTGTTCTGATTGTACTGATGAAGCTACATGCGCCTTACGTCACGGGCTAATTGTAATTCGTGAGGAAACACTCAAAGCCATGCAAGGCATCACTATTGCTTCGTTAATACATCGTTAAAAAAATATTTTTTAAACTCGACTAATTTTATAGAATTTATATATATTTGCATCGAAATATTAATAGTAACTCTATTTAAAGCAAGATGAAAAAGATGCAAGTACAAAAATCCCTAGAA
>CAZMHK010000006.1:0-50678 GCA_964566045.1 uncultured Flavobacterium sp. | reverse complement strand
GGTTTGGTAGTTCAGTTGGTTAGAATACATGCCTGTCACGCATGGGGTCGCGGGTTCGAGTCCCGTCCAGACCGCAATATTGGGGAAAGCCTTTCGTAACAGAAAGGCTTTTTTGCCCCTCTAAGGTTTTTAACGTTAGTTGTGTTGTTTGCTACGAATTTGTAACTCGTAGCGGGTTTAGTAGTTAGACCAATGAAAAGCTTTTCGCCTCGGCGAATAGCTTTTTTGATTAAAATGAGGGTACTCTTGATATAAACTTCTACAAAGCGTTTTTTTTAAAACAAGAAGTTACAGCTTACAATACTGGTTTGGTAGTTCAGTTGGTTAGAATACATGCCTGTCACGCATGGGGTCGCGGGTTCGAGTCCCGTCCAGACCGCCAGTACAAAAAGTCTTTCGAAAGAAAGACTTTTTTGTTTTATAGCATTTTGTGTTTTATCTAATTTTAAAAAAGTGCGACTCTGTTTTCCCAAACCAACCACAAGTACATGCCTAAGCACATGCAACCAAAAACAAACTGAATGAAACTGGAGGCCAAAAAACCTACTAATGATCCCACTGCAGCTTTCACTGCTCTTTGCTGGTTTTTGGAGTCGTAAAGTAATTCACCTACCAACGCACCGATAAATGGACCAATGATAAACCCGAATGGAATAGGAGCAAGTAAACCAACAATTAACCCAATATTGGTGCCCCAAATACCGTAACGGCTACCACCAAATTTTTTCGTGCCTTGTGCCGGAATTACATAAGCTAAAACAGAGAGGATAATGGTGATTAGTAAAGCGATGCTCAAAACCCAGTAGTCCATCGATACTGCTTTGGTAAAATAGACTATCAAAAGACCTAACCAACTCAAAATTGGTCCGGGTAACACCGGTAAAAAGCTCCCAAGAATTCCTAACAGAATACTCAACAAGCCCAAAAGTAAAAGGAAAACATCCATACTGTTTTTTTTAGTAAATTTGAAGTTCTTAATTGCAACTCCATTAGTTTATGAAACAAGTAAAACTGCGCGTTTTTATGCCACTTTTACTGCTCCTTTTGTTATTGGTTGAGGTAGCCAATGCTCAAGAGGCTACAGCAGTGGCTCCCGATCAGTTGCTAAAGGAGTCTCTTTACAGCAAAAGCAGAGTAAAAGTATTAAATTTTTCGCTCAAACAGTTTGATGCTCTTTTTTTTGAGTTTTTTGATAAAAAATTGGATCCAAATGTACTGCTGTCTAAAGAGGAGTTTTATACGTACACTATGCAGATAGCTGCTTTTTCAGAACGTTTAGCGAAGCTATATCCTGATCAAAAAGAATTGGCTGCTGAAAATAAAAAAAAGTGGTTTGATGAAAACTACGAAGATTATTTGCTTTCGAAGGCTCCTGAAAAAAAATAATTGTATTTTTATCCCAAAGTTGTTCCATTCAAAACAAAAACATCGAAGCAGTATTTTATCTTTTTTCTCTTTCTTTCCCTTAATTCTTGTCAATACATTGATAAGCAAGTTCCTTCGGAAAAAGAATTGTTGCAAAAAGAACTTAAATCAATCAATTGGAAAGAAGTTGATGAGTATCCCTCAGTGGCAGATTGTGATTTAATTGCTGATAAAAAGCAGCGCGAGCAATGTTTTTTTGAAGTTTTAACCCAATTAATTCAAGAAAAACTGAGTTTAGATACGTTGACTGCTATTTATCCTGAATTGGATACAATTGCTGTTAAGGTAACTATATTTCCAGATGCTTCCATACAATTTGAGCCACAGCATTCAAAAGATTCAGTTGCTTATGATACTATCAAGATTGATAGCATTTTGAAAGCACGTTTGGTTGATTTTCCTAAAATTAATCCCGCCATAAAAAGAGGTATTCCTGTAAAAACACAATTTATTCTTCCTGTAATCTTAAAAGTGGAATAGCAATGCCTTTTACTTTTTCACATACGCTAGTTGTTTTACCTTGGCTCAAAAACAAAAATTTTTCGGCTACTGCATTGGTTTTAGGTGCTATGGCTCCTGATTTTGAGTTTTTTTTTAGAATGAGAACTCAAAGTGAAATTAGTCATACTTGGCACGGATTATTTATTCTTGATTTGCCATTAGCTATGTTGGTAGCGTTTTTTTTTCATGGCATTTTAAAAAAGACGCTGCTTTTAAATTCTCCTTTTTTTATTCAAAGTAGGCTAACAACGCTCATTCAAACCAATTGGTTGGAGTTCTTAGTCGCCAATCCATTTCGGGTGCTGATATCATTTTTGGCTGGTGCGGCAACACATTTTTTTTTAGATGCCTTTACGCATAGTGATGGTTTTTTTGTAATGAGGATTCCTTTTTTACAGCAAATTTTTTTATCGTTTCCGATGTACGAGTGGTTGCAATATGGGAGCAGTGTTGTGGGCTTAATAGGTATCGCTATTTATTTTTTTAACATTCCGAAAGACAAATCGGTAATTCCTCAAATTGATTTTAAGTTTTGGTGGTGTGCTTTGTTATGTTTGCTAATTTTTTTAGGGCTGCGTTTTTCAATAGTGCAAGGATGGACAAAAATAGGCGATTATATTGTGGGTGCTTTATCATCAATTATTCTAGCTTTATTAGTATCGAGTGTTTTGTTCAAAAGGCGCTAGTATTTAACTTGAAAAAGTACGTCCTTTCCATTTGTATTTTCCAAACAAAGAATAGAGTGCCACAATTGTACTAAAAAAAGGATAAAACAAACTACTAACCAGTAAATAACGCATTTTGTTTTTCGTCAAAAAATAGTTAGTTCGGTAAATTAAAAAGGCATCAACAATAAATTTTGCTGTACATACAATCAATAAATGTGCTATTGAAAAGTTGCTAAAAACAGCCAGAAACAAAACGAAAATAAAATTTAAATTACCTAGAAAAACAATTACGGCAACTGCTTTTCCAAAACCACTTTGATACGAACTCGTTTTACTAGCCCATCGCACTCTTTGGTAAAACAAAGCTTCCCAGCTATTCACAGCCTGCGTTTGAATGATATTGTTTGGTGACTTGAGATAGTGTACTTTCTCTGGATAGCGCGCAATAGCTTTTTGAAGTAAAAAAACATCATCGCCACTAGCAATTGAATTATTGCCTTCAAAGCCGTTGAGTTCTTCAAAAATAGCTTTGGTGTAGGCCAAGTTAGCACCATTACACATAAAACCTTTTTCTAAACCAAAACTTCCTATTGTAGCGCCTTGTAAACTTGTTAAATCCAACTGTTGAAAATGATGCAAAAACGAATGGCTACCAGTATAGGTTACTGCCCCGGCAATCATGGCCACATCCTGATTTTGTATATACTGATCTAAACTTGAAAGCCATTTTTTTGGTACAGTACAATCAGCATCAGTGGTGATTACCCAATTAGTAGATACCCTTTTCATGGCAGCAGTAATAGCATCTTTTTTAGGGGAATTTGAAGTTCTATGATTCTGAAGTATTGTTGCCTTAAAAGGCAAATCGGGTAATTGAAATCCATCCGTTGAGTTATCATCAACCAAAAGAACTTCAAATAAATGTCTTGGATATTCTAATTTAGCTAAACTATCGAACAATATCGGGAGGTTATGCGCTTCATTCCTAAACGGGACAATAATAGTAAATGATGTTTTTGCTAAGCCAGAAGAATGCTCGGTAGTTTTAATTTTGGTGAAACCATAAATCAAGGCCATGATGGTCAACGTATAAACTACTAGTATCAAATAGAGCAACAGCGTAGTAATCATCTGGGTTTAGTTTAGATGGTTTTCTTTTTCTGGTATGGGAGCAACAATTTTAAAATTCAACACAAAATAACTTCCAATCACAACAGGAATTACAACATTAAGGAACCACATTAATGTAGAAATAAAGATAACAATCCATTCATTTACGCCTAAAATTCCAAAGAAATAAACCGCCACACTCCCTTTTACTGCAAAGTCTAAAAACTGAAAAGTGGGTAATGAGGAAGCCAAAAAGTACACACTCGTTATAGCAGCCATCAGAATTCCGTACGGCAAATCGACATCAAAGGCTAGAAACAAAAAGTAATATTGGTGCGAGAAAACTAAGTATCGACACAAACCAAGGAAAATGTTTTTTTGATGAATGGCTTTGGGAATTTCATTGATTTTTTGGAGTAATTTATCAATAGAGTAGCCTTTTATTGTTATTCTTTTTGCTAAGAACAAAACGATTCCGAGCAAGAGTAAAACACCTAAAATTAGTAACATTGTCTGATTGCTGAGAATGTGGTGTTCCAAGTTAAAATACAAAAAACCTGCAATCCCGAAAAGCACGGTCAATAGCATCTGGATTCCGTTGCAAATCAAGTTTAAAAATACTACTTTTTTTGCTTCCGTTTTAGGAAAAAACAGCGCTTTTCCTGCATATTCGCCTACGCCGTTTGGTGTAAAAAGTCCTGCAGTTAGTGCGCCAAGAACTTGTTTTGTAGCATCGCCAAGTGAAATGGGATGGATACAGAGTACTAAGTTTTGCCATTTCAATATCTCGAAAAACCGATTCAAAACACTCAACACTAAAATAAATGCAATTCCGCCAACAGATTGGTTTTTTTGAAACAAAACAAGGAACTTTTGCCAGTCTAGTTTATCATTATTTGCCAGTTGATTGTAAATAAAATAAAACGCACTACCAACAATGAATAGTTTGATAAGAAGTACAAGGAATTGCTTAGTTTTGTATGGTATTGAAATCATTTTGCAAAGTAAAGGAAAACTATTGTGAAAAAGCTATTTCACAGCGATTCACAAAGAATTCGCGAAGATTTACAAAATAGTAGAAGCTTGGTCGGTTTAGTGAACCTTTGTGGTTCCTTAGAGCATCTTCGTGTAATAACAAAAAAGTATAAATTAAGAAGATTTGTCAAACGAACGCATCATATTAGGAATTGACCCTGGAACCACGATTATGGGTTTTGGGTTGATCAAAATTGTCAATAAAAAAATGCATTTTTTGCAATTGAACGAATTGCAATTGTCTAAATACGACAATCATTATCAAAAATTGAAAATCATTTTTGAACGAACGATTGAGTTAATCGATACGCATAATCCCGACGAAATTGCAATTGAAGCGCCTTTTTTAGGTAAAAATGTACAATCGATGCTGAAGTTGGGTCGTGCACAAGGAGTGGCGATGGCTGCAGGACTTTCAAGAGATATTCCAATCACAGAATACGAACCCAAAAAAATTAAAATGGCGATTACCGGAAACGGTAATGCCTCAAAAGAGCAAGTAGCCAAAATGCTGCAACAACTTTTAGGATTGAAAGAATTACCTAAAAATCTCGATTCTACCGATGGTTTGGCGGCCGCGGTGTGCCATTTTTTTAATTCGGGTAAAACCGTTGGCGAAAAAAGTTATACCGGTTGGGACGCTTTTGTGAAACAAAATGAGGAACGAGTTAAGAAATAGTTTTCAGTCGCAGCAACTGTAAACTGCGACTGTAACCGAACACTTTAGAAATGAGCGGAATCTACATACACATACCCTTTTGCAAGCAAGCGTGTCATTATTGCGATTTTCATTTTTCGACTTCCATGAAAAAGAAAGATGCAATGGTTATGGCTTTGGCAAAGGAAATTCAAACGCGCAAAACGGAGTTTCAAAATGATATCGTGGAAACGATTTATTTTGGGGGAGGAACGCCAAGTGTACTAACTTCTGACGAAATTAATTTTTTAATAAACGAGGTTTGTACTAATTTTAAAGTAGTTGAAAATCCCGAGATTACTTTGGAGGCCAATCCAGACGACTTGTCTGAAGAACGAATTATCGAATTATCAAAAAGTAAAATTAACCGTTTGAGTATTGGGATTCAGTCTTTTTTTGAAGAGGATTTACAGTTAATGAATCGGGCTCATAATTCGGCGGAAGCCAAAAAATGTTTGCAAATAGCCACCCAATATTTTGATAATATTTCATTGGATTTGATTTACGGAATTCCTGCCATGAGCAATGATAAATGGGAGCAAAATATTGACACAGCCTTGAGTTTTGGAATTCCGCATATTTCCAGTTATGCCTTAACGGTCGAGCCAAAAACAGCTTTGAAAAAACTAATACAAACCGGCGCCATTGCTGCTCCCAAAGATGAAGTTGCCGAAGCACATTTTATGATTTTGGTGGCCAAGCTCGAGGCCAATGGTTTTGTGCACTATGAATTGTCAAACTTTGGCAAACCAGACTATTTTTCTAAAAACAATTCGGCGTATTGGTTGGGGAAAAAATACATCGGAATTGGTCCTTCGGCACACAGTTATGATGGTGTTTCCCGCAGTTGGAATGTAGCAAATAATGCCTTGTATTTAAAAGGGATTCAAGAGGATATATTGCCCAATGAAATTGAAGTTTTATCTGTTGCCGATCGTTATAATGAATATATTATGACGGGATTGCGAACTATTTGGGGTGTTTCATTAACAAGAATTGAAAATGAATTTGGAAGTGAATATTTAAGATATTTGAATAAACAAACCCAAAAATTCCTCGATGATGATTTGGTTTTTATCGAAAACAACATTTTGAAACCAACACGCAAAGGAAAGTTTTTAGCAGATGGCATAGCGTCAGACTTATTTTACTTAAATTTGGAATAACTATTAAACCGCAAGGTTCGCAAAGTTTTTCGCAAAGATATATTAGTATGACTGAAAATGAATTATCTAGAATTGTATTTGATTGTGCTTTGAAAGTTCATAGGGGACTCGGTCCGGGATTATTAGAAAGCTCCTATGAGGCGTGCTTATTTTATGAATTAAATAAATTGGGTTTGAATGTTGTAAAACAAAAAGCCTTGCCTTTGGTTTATGAAGAGGTAAAATTAGATATTGGTTACCGAATTGATATTATTGTTGAGGATAAATTGATTTTAGAAATAAAATCTGTAGATGCTTTAAATGACATTCATTTTGCTCAATTGTTGACCTATCTGAAATTGACAAATTGTAAGTTAGGTTTACTCATAAATTTTAATGTTGTTTTGATAAAAGATGGAATTAAAAGAATTGTAAATAATCTTTAATCATCACTTTGCGTGCCTTGCGTAAACCTTTGTGTTCTTTGCAGTAAAAAACCTTTGATTAACGTATCTGAAATTGACGAATTGTAAATAATCTTTAATCATCACTTTGCGTGCCTTGCGTAAACCTTTGCGCCTTTTGCGGTAAAAAACCTTTGATTAACATATCTGAAATTGACGAATTATAAATAATCTTTAATCATCACTTTGCGTGCCTTGCGTAAACCTTTGCGCCCTTTGCGGTAAAAAAAACTATGAAAGCAAAAATCAATAACTTTGAATTCGACTTATCAAAACCCATTGATATCTCCATACCCTTGACAAACACTGATGAAAATCCTATTGCATGGTACATTGAAAAACCTGTAATTGAACCAGTTGTTTTTGGCGATTGGATCGGAAAAGTTTCAGAGGGGAAATCATCGACGAACTTTAATAATATTTTCTTCAACCCGCACGGACACGGTACTCACACGGAGTGCTTGGGGCATATCACGCGTGACTTTTACAGCATCAATCAATGTTTGAAACAGTTTTTCTTTTTGGTTGAGCTGATTTCGGTGCAACCGGAATCAATTGATGGTGATTTGGTGATTACCAAAAATCAAATTGAAAATGCTTTGATGGGGAAAACTCCTGAGGCAATTGTAATTCGAACAATACCCAATTTAGAAGCCAAAAAGCACTTAAAATATTCTAATACCAATCCGCCTTATCTTACTGAAGATGCTGCGCGTTTCATTTGCGAAAGCGGAATTCAACATTTGCTCATTGATTTACCAAGTGTAGATAAAGAAAAAGATGAAGGCAAATTGCTTGCACATAAAGCCTTTTGGAATGTTACTGATGTTAATAACCTCAATGCTGATGCGCGATTGAATTGTACCATTACTGAAATGATTTATGTGGCTGATGAAGTTAAAGATGGTAGTTATTTGCTGAATTTACAAATTGCCTCTTTTGAGAATGATGCCAGTCCGAGTAAACCTGTTTTATACCAAATTCAATAGCTATGAATTTAGAAACCTACTACGAATATTGCCTTTCGAAAAAAGGTGTGACAGAACATTTTCCTTTTGACGAAGATACTTTGGTTTTTAAAGTAGGAGGTAAAATGTTTGCGCTGTCGTCTTTAAAAAAATGGGAAGAAGGCGAGCAATCAGTGAATTTAAAATGTGATCCAGAGCGTGCTTTAGAGTTGCGTGCCGAATTTGAGGCTATTCAACCTGGTTTTCATATGAGTAAAACACATTGGAATACCGTTTTAATAAACAGCACACTGTCAACTACCCTAATAAAGGAGCTAATTGATCATTCTTATAATTTAGTTTTTCAGAGTCTCAAAAAAGCAGAGAAGCAACAGATACTAGAAAGTTAAAACCATTCGTCGACACTTATGATTGATTCGTCGTATCTAAATACGGAAACTAGCGATTATACTATTTATTTTGTCATCTTGGGATTAACTTAGTGCATAAATAACATAAATCAAATCATGGCAAAAGCACTAAATATACTGTTAATTGAAGATGACGAAATAGAAGTAATGAAATTCAACAGAGTAATGGGCAATATTAAACTAGCTCATAAGATTGTTGAGGCAAACAATGGTGAGGAGGCAATAAAAATTTTGAAAGAACGCGAGTCAATTCCTGATATTATTGTTCTTGATTTGAATATGCCCAAAATTAACGGAATTGAGTTTTTGTCCATGCTAAAGAATGATGATTTTTTAAAGTACATTCCAGCTATAATTTTGACTACATCAAGTAATCATAAAGATGTTTTAGAGTGCTATCGTATTGGAATTGCAGGATATTTAATTAAGCCTTTAAAGTATGAGGACTACGTTAATAAAATTACAAAACTTGTAGACTATTGGAGTTCAAATGAATTAATTACCAATTAATATGTATGGAATTGTAAACAAGTCTATCCAAGATTTAATAATTGCCAATTTTGGTAGTGAAAAATGGGAGAAAATACTGCAAAAAAGTAAAATAAGTGTCGACTTTTTTATTAGTAGTGAAGTTTATGATGATGCTATTACGTATCAACTAGCGACTGCGGCAGCAGAGGAGATGGATTTAACCGTAAGTGCAATTTTGGTCGCTTTTGGTGAATGGTGGGTGGTGCACACTACTTCCGAAAAATATCCAGGATTGATGCAGTCGGGAGGGTCAAGTTTTAAAGATTTTTTGATCAATTTACCTAATTTTCACAATAGAGTAATGCTTGTTTATCCTAAGTTAACGCCTCCAGAATTTAAAGTAAGTGATGTATCAGATACAGGTTTGCATTTGCATTACCATAGTAAACGTGAGGGGCTTCAGGATTTTGTCAGAGGTTTGATCCAAGGATTAGGTATTATCTATAAAACAGATGTTGCAATTGAGTTGATACAATCGAGAGATGAAGGGAGTTCACATGAAATTTTCAATGTAAAGTGGTAATACAATGAACGAGTCAGGTTTATATTTTAATGAAGATAGTTTTAATCGACTCTTTCCATTCTTCTTACAGTTTTCTTCTGACTTTAAAATTGTAAATTTTGGCAGGAGCTTAGGAAAGCTATGTCCTCATCTAAAAAAAGGTGACTCGTTGCTTTCTCTCTTTACGATCGAGCGGCCACAAATTGAGAATTGTTCGTTTGAAGAATTAGTGCGCAACTACTGCAATCAGTTTATTTTAATAAAATGTAAAATAAATGATGTTTTATTACGTGGTCAATTTGAACCGATTGATGGAAATTTAATTTTTGTAGGCTCACCGTGGTTTACTTCTATGGAAGAGACCTTAAAGCATCAGTTGACTTTTGATGATTTTGCCCACAATGATTCCTCTCTTGATTTATTGCACATCATAAACAATTCAGAGAATACAGCAACCGAGCTTAAAGAACTTGTAGCTACTGTTACAGCACAAAGAAACCAATTAGTTAAAGGTCAGGAAGAGATAGATAGGCTAGCTTACGTAGCAAGCGCCAGTAAAATTGGTGTGGTGTTTACTAAATTAGATGGTAAAATATTTTGGTGTAATGATGCTTTTGCGTTGTTAACTGGTTTTCCTGTAAATGAAATTATAGGAAAAACTCCAGTAGAATTAGGTTCAAATGATAGGTTAGATCCTGTTGAGTTAAAGAAAATGCTGTCGTTGTTTTATAAAAACAATCCGTTTGAGGTAGAAATTTTGCATGCGCGTAAAAATGCAGATCCGTTTTGGGCACGTGTTAAAGGTCAACCAATACATGATAAAAAAGGCAGGCCTACACAATATTTTGCTATTCTAGAGGATATCTCACTCAAAAAGCAGTACGATCAAAGTATAGAGGCAGAAAAAGAAAAGTATCGCAATATTATTGCGAATATGAACCTCGGGATAATCGAAGTAGATCTTGAAGACAAAATTATTTTAGCAAACCAAAGTTTTGTAAATATGGGCGGCTATTCACTTGACCAACTAATAGGTAAAGTGCCAAGTAGTTTGTTTCTAAATGATCAAACTGATTTTATTAAAGCGCTGAAAGCCAGGTTGCTTTCAAATGCACTAAATGAATCTTTTGAGCTTGAGGTTGTTGATAAAAATGAACAAGATAAGGTGTGGCTTGTAAGTGGAGCTGCTAATTATGACATTAGCGGAAATGTTGTAGGGAGTATTGGTATTTTTCTGGATATTACGCAGCAGAAGCAGCAAGAACAGCAACTTTATTTATTGTCATTAATTGCCGAGAAAAATATTAATTCAGTCATCATTTGTGATGCTACCGGACATATCGAATGGGCAAATAGTAGTTTTTTGAAAATGACTGGATTTTCAAGAGAAGAAATAATTGGTTCAAAGCCAGGGCACCTTTTACAAGGCGCGGAGACTAGTAAGGAAACGGTTCAATATTTGCGAGAACAAACACTAAAAGGAATGCCTTTTAGTTGTGAAATACTAAATTACACGAAAAACAAAAGTAAATATTGGGTACGAATTCAAGGTCAGGCCCTTTATGACAAAAATGGTACAATAACCAAGTATTTTGCAATTGAAGAGGATATAACTCAGCATAAAAATTTAGAGGCTCAAAAAGAAAAATTAATTGCAGATTTAGCTAAGACCAACAAAGAGCTTGAAGATTATGCGCAAATAGTGTCTCACGATTTAAAGTCGCCTTTACGAAGTATTAATTCATTAATTTCGTGGATTAAAGAGGAGAACAGCGCCACTTTCGATGAGCAAACTACTAAATATTTCTCGCTAATTGAACATAAAGTCGAGAAAATGGATCATTTAATTGAAGGTATTTTAACCTATTCCAAAATCGACAAAGAAGCTAGTAAGCGCGAGAACGTAGATACACATGAAATCGTTCAAAGTATAATTGATATTATTCATTTACCATCACATATTGCTATTGAAATAGAAGGCGTTTTACCTATAATAAAAGCAGATCGCTTTAGGGTACAGCAACTTTTTCAAAATTTGTTGGGTAATGCTGTGAATTATATTGATAAAGAGCAAGGGTTAGTTTTAGTAAGGGCCAATGAAGATGATTTCGGCTTCATTTTTGAGGTTCAAGATAATGGTGTTGGAATGCCAAAGGAAATTCACTCGAAAATATTCGATACCTTTAAATCGTTTACAACCAGTAAACATTCAACAGGATTGGGTTTGTCAATTGTGAAAAAAATAATAGATTTCTATCAAGGTGAAATTTGGTTAGAAAGCCAAGAAGGGGTTGGGACTACCTTTTTTGTAAAACTAAAAAAATAAAGATGAAGATTATTCAAGCCAGCAAAATTAACGGTAAGCCTTGGCGTTACATTCAAGAAAAAGCAAGGTTGCATAATCCGTTGGTACTTATTTTTGGTAATAGGTATTTATTGGAGCAACAAAAAATGTTGGATGCTGTTCGCGAAGAATTCCCGTATGAACATCTTGTTTTTGGCTCTACCTCTGGAGAGATTTTTGGATCATCTGTACAAGATGATTCAATCACTGTTACCGCAATTGAATTCGAAAAATCAACCTTTATAGTAAAACGCGACAACATTTTTGATTATCACAAAGATGCTAATACGCTTGGTTTAAATTTATACGCACAGTTTAATCACGAAAAATTGAAACATCTTTTTGTTATATCAGAAGGTAGTTTTGTCAATGGTAGTGCGCTGATTGGTGGTTTAGAGACACATATTGCAGCAAATTTATCTATCACAGGTGGGCTGTGCGGTGATGGAGCCCGTTTTGAAAAAACCCTCGCATCTTACAAAGAAAATCCTAAAGAAGGTGAAGTCGTTGCAGTTGGTTTTTATGGTGATACTCTCGACATATCATTTGCCAGTTATGGTGGATGGTTGCCCTTTGGACCTGAACGTATTATCACAAAATCAGAGGGTAATGTTTTGTATGAAATTGATGGACAGCCTGCTTTGGATTTGTATAAAAAATATTTGGGAGAAAAATCTAATGAATTACCTCAGGCATCACTTTTATATCCACTTAATGTTACCCCTGACGGTAAATCTGAGCCAGTAGTACGTACCATTTTAAATATTAACAATGAAGATCAGTCTATGATTCTTGCTGGTGATGCGCCAGTGAATTCAAAGGTACAATTAATGATGGCATCCGTTGACGGTATCGCAGAAGGAGCACACACAGCTGCTGTTTTTGCCATGAATAAACGCATCGAAAAACCAGAGTTAGCCCTATTAGTAAGTTGTGTAGGGCGTAAATTAGTAATGAATCAAAGAGTAGAAGAAGAGGTTGAGAGTGTCATAGAGGTCATCGGAGCTGAAGTTCCTGTGGCGGGTTTTTATTCCTATGGCGAAATGGCGCCGTTTAATGGTAAAACATCTTGTGAACTTCACAATCAAACCATGACTTTAACTTTAATCTCGGAATAATGCACTCATTGCTTAAACGACAAATAGACAAAAAATTAGCTGGAGGACTAAATGACTTAGATGTTTTTTTAGAGGCGGTTAATGATTCCTATATAAATTTTGAAAACCAAATAGAGATGCTACAAAGAGCTATGAAAATTAGCTCTGACGAATTATTTGAAGCCAATCAGAGGTTGCGGGATGAAGCTGCTAGTTTGAAAGAAGTTAATAAAAATTTACAATCAATACTCAATAGTATGAGTCTTGACCCTGTAACTGCAGTTGATAATGATTCTTTTGATTCCTCCACCTACATCAAGCAACAATCTATTGAACTTATAAAAATAAATAAGCAAAGAGAAGAGCTACTTCTTAATTTAGAGAAGCAAAACAAGGCATTGAGTGAATATGCTCATATGGTTTCTCATGATTTAAAAGCTCCTTTGCGCAGTATTGATACTTTAATTAATTGGTTTATTGAGGATAACAAAGAAATGATGAACGAAGCAAATTTGAGTTCTTTGAATCGGATTTTGCTAAATGTTGAAAAAATGGATTTGTTAATTAAAGGAATTTTGAATTATTCCTCTATTGAAAATCAAACTAATGATGATAGAGTTATTGATTTGAATGTTATTCTTAATGATGTGATCAAAGGCATCGATATACCTGCACATTTTACAGTTAGTGTGCATCCTCAATTACCTAAACTACATGCCAATGACTTTAGAATAAAACAACTTTTTCAGAATTTAATTTTCAATGCCTTGAAATACAATGATAAAGAGTTTGGTTTAATTGAAATTGACTATACAGAAAAAGCAACAGAGCACCTCTTTACAGTTAAAGATAATGGTATCGGTATCCCTTTGGCCTACCAAACTAAGATCTTTGATATTTTTGCTAAACTGCATAATGATGGCAGCTCCTCTGGTATAGGCTTGTCTATTGTTCAAAAAGTAGTAGATTTTTATGGAGGAAAAGTTTGGGTGGAAAGTCAAGAAAAGATAGGGTCAAATTTTTATTTTACAATTCCAAAATAATATGGAAAAACCTAATAATACATATCTCGATCAGTTATGCGGAGATAACGAAAAATTCAGGCAAAAAATAGTTACAATTTTAAAGAAAGAATTGCCGCAGGAAATAGAGGTCTACAAAAACGAAATGGGCAAGAATGATTATTCTATGGCCGCAAAAGCGGTACATAAACTAAAACATAAAATTTCGATACTTGGTCTCGAAAAAAGTTATTATATTGCCTCTAATTATGAGGATAATTTAAATAATAACTCAATTGACTTACAAAATGATTTCGAAAACATTTTAAAAGCCATGGAAGAGTTTGTTATAAAACTTTAATATGGATTTCTATGAATTGCATTATTATAGATGATGAGGAGCTAGCTAGAGCAATTATAACTGAATTTGTAACGAGCACAACGGAAATAAAAATTCTTGGTGAATTTTCTAACGCAATCGAAGCAATTAAGTTTTTAAATCAACAGGATGTTGATTTAATTTTTCTTGATATCCATATGCCCAATTTTAGCGGATTCGATTTCATAAAAACCATTAAAAATCCTCCGCATATTATTTTAATCACTGCAGATCGTGAATTTGGTATTGAGGCTTTTGAATACGAATGCATTGTAGATTATTTGGTGAAACCAATTGAGAAACAACGTTTTTTAAAGGCCATTCACAAAGTAGAAAGCCTAAAAAGTGGCGAAAACATTATTCATCACAAAGCACATAATGAGGAGCTCTCTAATTATTTTTATATCAATATTGATAGGAGATTGATTAAAATAGATTTTAATTCCGTAAATCTCGTCGAGGCCAAGGGAGATTATATCCATATCAAAACAGTAGAAAAAAATTATATTGTACATTCCACATTAAAAAAAATAGAAGATAAACTACCAAAAGATATTTTCTTAAAGATTCATCGTTCTTTTATTATCAATATTACTAAAATTATTGACATTGAAGACAATACGGTATTGATTGCTAAAGATGTAATTCCGGTAAGTCGAGCCAATAGAACAGAACTTTTAAATCGCTTAAATGTTTTGTAATAAATAATCTTTATACTACAAAATATAAATAATAGTGCATTTCGTCGATAAAAATTGTCGTTTAGTCTAATTTTTTATACATTCGACTAATCTTAATGCACTAGTTATGGAAGTAAAATTACAAAGTAAAGCGTTTACAGAAGTTCAAAATAAAAGTAACGACACTACAGCATACTATTTAGTTTCTGCTCGTTGGACCGTTATAAATGATTCCTATATTACTTTTGTTAGGCAAAAAGGTCCTGGTTATTGCTATAACATGGATTGGGCCGGACCACTCTCAAAATATGAAGTCCAAAAACTTAATTCATACTCTACCAATACTATTATTGTTAGCTACGATCTAGTAAAAGAGTTTTTAATAGTACAAGGTGATCAATGTTTTTTACCCAATAGTCCAGAGGTTAGGAGATTAATTGGTTTAAATGCTGCAGAGCTGCAGGTAGCAAATTAAGATTATTCATGAAATTTTAATTTGGCTATGATTTTTTAGCTTTTAATTTTTAATTTATCTTACAAAATTGACCATTGGTCGATACCAAGACGCTCATTTGTCGAATAGAAATATACAAGATTGTAACTCCCCGTATATTTGTATAACAAAACGGGAATGAATTAGCCCTTTTTGTCCCAAAACAAATTGTTATTTTATTTTTTTTTAAATTGATTATCAGAGTGTTGCTTCTTTGTATAAAAATTTAAAAAAGCAAATTTAATTTTAGTTACATTGTTGAGTACAAAAAAAGACTGCTACCACGAGCAGTCTTTTTTATTTAGTCACATTTGTAAAAGCAACAAAGGCGCATCAAAACTACTTAAGTTTAAAAATAGGCTCTTTCGTAATGTTCCACTTAAAACGTAGTCCAAATTCATTAAATGTAAAACCAGATGCAGTTGTTGATGCAATATTACTTCGAGTTGCAAAAAGATTAGCCAAAAGTCGATCTGAAAATTTGTAACCCAATTTCGCTTGTATTCTATAAGTCCACTGCTTGCTGTTGTCTTCAATGAATTGATATCCTGTAGCCAAGTTGGCGTTGAAGAATACTGTTTTAGCTTCAACAATTTTTTCGTCCTTTAATACTTCTAAAAATAACTCTACAGCGTTAAACTTTTTAGGGCTAAAGTAATCTGTAGGTACTCGGTTTTTAAAAGCGATATATTGGTAATTTAAACCACCTTTCAAAACAGGTCTTGACATAAAGTTATAGTAGAATGAAGTGAATAATAAATTACGCGCATTTGAGTCTGTTTGCGAAGTATAAAAATACTGTGTAAACCACCCAAAGTTAAAGTTAGTACTCAAGTTGTAGTTAAAATAATAGTTATTAGTAGCAATTTGCTTGTCGATCAAATCAGAATTGAAATTCTGCATTTCTCGTTTATATCCCACTTCAAGATCTTGTAATTTTGCAGGTTTTAGTTTAAAATAGGTGTGCACTAATAATTGTTTGTAGTTGGTAGTAAGGGAGTTTGCAGAGTTCACACCTGCCTCAAAAGTATAATTTATTTTGGGAGCAAGTTGATAGCTCGCGCCTAGTAAAAAATCATTGCTTATTGCATTAGCGGCAGTTACGGTATTATCTGTTTTTCGATATTGATAAGTTGTGTTAAAAGTCCACTTGTCTGATACAGGAAAGTTCACGAAAGTTCTAGAGGCAATTGCCGTATTGTTACCGTTATCAAAGGAGTAACTTAATTTTTCTTCAACATACGGGGTAAAATCTTCTTTTAGTTTTTTAATGAAGTTCAATGCATCTCCTTGATTATTAAAAATAGAAAGTGTTGTCAGTGCTGCTTGGTAGGCCATACTTATTTTGCCACTAGCTTTGTATGCGTTGGCAATGCCTAAATTCCCATCAAATGATTTTGTATCGTTGGCCAAAATTTGCTTGTACTGCTCAATACTTTCTGGAAAATCACTTTTGTAAATCGCTAAAGTTGCAGTAAGTGATAAAACCCAATTTTCGTTAGGGTATTTTACAGTTAATTCTTTAATTACTTTATCAGCCTCTTTGTACTTTTTATTCCAAATCAAAGCTTGCACGTAACGCTCTTGTGTTTGCTTCTTTAAGTTTTCATCAGTAGTAGTTTCAATTTGAGTCATTGCTTTTGTAGCTAGCTCAAGTGCTGTTTTTTCGTCAAAAGCAATATGTGATAGTAAGGATAAGCCGTTTAAAGCTAGAATAGGATTGTCTTTTTCAAGTAGATGGTAAACCTCTTGTCCTTTTTTAATTTCTTTAGTGATGAGGTACATATTGGCTTTGTTCATCAAGGTTTCTTTGTCTAAGGGAAAATCGACTAGTATTTGTTCATACATTTCGCTTGCTTCAGCAAACTTTTTTTCATTTACCTTTTGGTAGGCATAACCTAATTTGATGTACTTTCTTGAAAGTAATGCGCTGCTATTACCCGGGGATAATTCTAGACCTCTATTTACCATTAACAGTGCCTCTTGATACTCCTTCAAATTAGATAGCGTATTGGCATAACCCAAATGTGCCACAAAATTAGTTGGATTTTTACTTACCAAGTCTTTGTAAAAAACTTTCGCTTCATCAAACTTTTTATTCCACAATAGTGATTCGGCATAATTAAGGTCAATTTCAAGATCGCCGGGAAATTCTTTTCGTAACTCGATAAAAATTTGTAGGGCTTTCTCAGGATTGTTATGTAAGCCTACTGCTCTTGCATAGCATAATCGCGCTGTTTTATTTTGTGGGTAGTCTTTTAGGATTGTTAAAAAGAAAGTTTCCGCTTGGGCAAATTCACCTTTTTCAAGATGACCAAAACCTGTAGTCATATCTTGGGCATGAATAAAAATACTAAAAAACAGAAATGAGGTAAGGAATAATCTGGAGACTATTTTCATAAATAGGGGAGCTTAGGTTCACAGTTGCAAGTTAGGTATTAAATAGTAATATTTCGTCTACACTTTTCGGTCATTGGTCTAATAATTTAAGCATTAAATGCTGATTTCGTGCAATTTTGTAAGAGTAAAGTAATTAAAATAATTAGTTATGGCAGTTCAAATAAATTATATATCAGGAGTTTACGAGGTGAAAGGTTTGTTAAATTCTCAAAATTGTGTATATTTAGAGAGTCATTTATTGCAGTTACTAACACGCAGCAATGGCGTAGTCTTGTCTTTAGAAAAAGTAGCCGAAATGGATTGCTACGCTGCCAAAGCTATGCTTGCCATTTATGAACAAGCGTTAAGAAATGATCAATCTTTATACATTATTGGTTATAAAAATAAATGTGTTTTGAATCAATTTAGTCTTTTACAAAAGAACGAGGTGTTATTGTAGCCATAAAAAATATTATACCCTTTCAAACTATGAAGATATACCATACTCTGTTGGATAAAATTCCCCGAAAGCTAGGTCCTGAACAGTTATTTATGTTGACCATTTTATCGGTTAACGCTGGAAATTACCTATACAATTTAATTTTAGGCAGGTTATTAGGTCCAGCAGAATTTTCAGATGCTGCAATCCTTATCACATTGTTGTTGATTTTGTCTTTTGTGGGAATGACATTTCAAATCGTAGCAGCCAAATATGCAGTTC
This sequence comes from uncultured Flavobacterium sp., assembly GCA_964566045.1. Taxonomy (GTDB): domain Bacteria; phylum Bacteroidota; class Bacteroidia; order Flavobacteriales; family Flavobacteriaceae; genus Flavobacterium. The sequence goes on along the minus strand of CAZMHK010000006.1, from coordinate 32,128 downwards.
TTTTTGATGGTATCCAATTGCTTGGTTTTGTAAAATTTATAATCAAGTACGCAGCTATAATAGGAGTAGGTGCGGGACTCGGAATTGTAATTTTTAGTACCAAATTACAGGAGTTGTTTCATACTCAAACCGCTACAATGTTTGTTGTTTTTGGAATTGGTATTCCGCTTTATTTTGTAATGAGTGTTAACAGAGGTCTTTTTCAAGGCGAAAATATACTTCATAAATTATCCAGTACTTATCAAACTGAAATGGCAACAAGATTGTTGCTTACATTGCCAATTTTGTACTTGTTTAGAGATTATCCAAGCTCGATAATTGTGGCCATTGGCATTCTAGGTTCATTTGTAGTAGGGGTTTTTCCGTTTCATAAAAAAATCGTTCGGGGTATCAAAACAAAAACCAATGCACTTTTAGATAAACGCTCTATTATCATTTTTTTTGCACTCACTGCCTTTTATGAACTCACACAAATTATCATTAACAACAGTGATATCATTTTGGTGAAACATTTTTTTAATAATCAACAAGCCGGTTTGTATGCCTCTCTAGCGCTTATTGGTCGTGTAGTTTATTTTGTTGCTTGGATGTTTGTGATGTTGCTTTTGCCAAAAGTAATCCAAATGAAAAAAAACAATCAAGAAACCAAACCTATTTTACTAAAATACGTGGGTTACATTACTTTACTGTCTAGTTGTATTGTTGGCTTTACGGCCTTGTTTCCGGAGTTTGTAGTCGGAATTTTGTTTGGGAATGCGTATGTATCCATTTCGTTTTTGTTGTGGAAATATGCCTTGGCAACTTCGCTTTTTGCAGTGGCAAATATTTTTGCTTATTACTATTTGTCATTAAATCAATATACGCCAGTAGTGCTATCAGCAATTTTGGGTTCTACACAAATAGGACTGATTGTACTGTATCATGAAACTTTAGAGCAGGTCGTGCACATGCAAATCATTGCAATGGTGGTGCTACTGCTTTTTCAGCTTTCTTATTTTTGGCTCAATAGAAAACACTAGTTTGTCGAAGCGTGCGATATTTTTTTACCATTAATTAAACCCAAATCCATAACCAATGAAAATAGCCATCATCACAGCTTTCCCTCCAAGCAAAGTAACACTGAACGAATACGGATATCACTTAGTTAAAAACTTAGTTCAAAAAAAAGAAGTTTCGGAGGTTGTTCTGTTATGTGATACAACAGAGGGTCTGAAACAATTGGATTTTGAAAACAGCAGCAAAGTTACCATAAAAGAATGCTGGACATTTAATAGTTACAGTACTATTGCTTCAATAAGTAGTGTTGTACGAGAGGAAAAACCAGATGCTGTTTTGCTAAACTTACAATTTATGAAGTTTGGCGATCAAAAAGTACCAGCAGCCCTTGGTTTGTTAATTCCGATGGTTTTGCGTTTGCATAAGATACCAACGGTTTCCTTATTGCATAATATTTTAGAACAAGTTGACCTTGAAAGCGCTGGTTTTACAGATAATAAAATTGCGCAGAACATCTATAATTTTATTGGAACCTGTTTAACCCGATTCATTTTAAAATCAGATGTGGTTACAGTTACTATTCAAAAATATGTTACCGTATTAGAAAATAAATACAAGGTTAAGAATGTTAAATTGATACCACATGGTACTTTTGATACTATCGAAGAGCCTTCTTTTGAACTAGGTCCTGGCCCGAAACAAATCATGGCTTTTGGGAAATTTGGAACCTATAAAAAAGTTGAAATTTTAATCGAAGCAGTGGTTTTGGTACGAGAGCGTAGCTCCGATGAAATAGAGGTTGTGATAGCAGGAACAGATAGCCCTAATACACCAGGTTATTTAGCGATGGTACAAGAAAAATACAAAGACGTACCTGGTCTCCGATTTACTGGTTATGTTGAGGAGAGTGAAGTTCCAGAAATTTTTGGTTCTAGTACGGTAGTCGCTTTCCCGTACACATCTACCACCGGAAGCTCTGGTGTGCTGCATCAAGCAGGTAGCTACGGCAAGGCTGTAGTAATGCCAGACCTTGGAGACTTAGCGCTATTAGTAGAGGAGGAAGGGTACAAAGGAGAGTTTTTTGATCCTGAAAGTGCTGAATCGCTAGCAGAAGCCTTAGAGCGAATCATAAATAATGATGCTAACAGAAAGGCAATTGCTCAGCAAAATTTTAAAGCGGCTAGTGCCTTGTCAATGGATAAAATAGCCCAAATGTATCTAGATACGTTCAAGCAAATCATCCGATCTAAGGCTTAGTGCGATAAATACTTAAATGCGGGTTTTTTGTTGCCTTTGTCATCAAGAAACCCGAATTTTTTTTGTCGGTTTTTTTGCCAAGGCCATTTTCCAGCCACTTGATCTGGTACTTGAGGAAAATCATACAGCGTCCATGACATGAAGGAGTAGTTGTTTTTTTTAAAATAAGCTTGCATTTTTTTATGATAGGCAGCTTGTTTGCTGGTACTACCTTCCCAAAAATTCCAAATTCCTCCATAGGAGGGCACTCCAAATTCAGAAATAACCACTGGCTTTTTGCTGCTTTTCAATAAAGCATCTGTTTCATATTCTAAATGGGTGTTGTCATTGTAAAAGTGATAGGAAATAAAATCCATTTCTTTAGCAAGATGGCTCGCTTCTACAGAGTTTGACCATCCTATTGTAATAAGGTGATTGGGGTCGTTCTCTTTAATTACCGTGGCTATATGTTCGAGCCAACTCAACACATTGTCTTTGCCTCTATTTTCAAAATCTAAATTGGGTTCATTCTTTAAATCCCAAGCAAGAATAGCTTTATGGTTTTTAAAAGTGCTCACAATTTGTTCTGCATGTCGGTGTGTAAGTGTCCAACTATCTAGCGAGTAATCACTGTAAAAATCAAAAAGAGTCACAATTACTTCTAATTTTTTAGATTCTGCTAAATCTAAAAGGGTCTTTAATTTTGCGAGTTTTTCTGGTTGAACTTTGGCCTTTCCGAAATCGTCGTATTGAATAAAAATGCGTACCGAGTTTAAGTTGGCTTTTTTAATAATATCAAAATCTTTGGCAATAGTATCTTTGTTAAACAAATCGCCAAAGGTATCCCACGCTGAATTTTTAGGATAATAATTGATTCCTTTTACGATAAATGGTTTTCCGTTTTGCAAAATAGTATTGTTTTTTACGGTGTATCGCGGTTGTGGGCGTACAGTATCTTTTGCAAATGCAACGGCATCCATTTTTTGAAAGTGTCGCACGCGCCAATAGCCATCTTCAAGTAACATCATTACTTTGTAGGTAGCAGTGTCTTGCACGGTAGTGATCAACTGTTTTTTTTGATAAATTTTTTGATATTCAATTACATTTTTATCTGTAAAAACAACGAGTTGCCCATCTTCGCTGTAAAATTCTAGTTCAGGAAAATGTTTGAGCGTGGTGTTTTCAATAGCAATATCTTGGGACCTATTGTATTGAATGGTTCGGTATAAATTTTCGCGGGTATTTAGGGTGTAGTAATCGTCAATTCCTTTTGAATCATTATTCTGTAGAGCGGTGTTTTTAACATACCAAGAGAATAAATAATCTCTTTCAAGTTTGCCAAGCGTGTTTTTTTCCATTTTACGCGCAGGGTTTTCTAGTTTATTCCACTGTACTTTTGGTAGATAAACGTCTTCACTTTCAGTGGCTAGTCGAAGCATTTTACTTCGATCTGCACCGGTATTCAAAAAATCCAAAATTTTTGCCATTCCTGAAACGGTAAAAATACTGATCAATATGAAGCAGATAAAAAAAGCTGCTTTGTAGAGATTACGATTGTTAATTAGTTTCATAATGTTTGGTTTCTGTTTTTTTAGTGATCCCTAAGGTAGTGATTTCAAATTGGTAGGTAGTCTTTTTGTAAAAAGCTGCTAACAAATTAAAATGTGCATAGCCTTTGTTGGTTTCAACAATTTTGGTTTCAAGTAGTTTTCCTTGATGAAATATTTTAAGTTCGACTTTAATTCCATCGGGAACAATTTGTTTCATGAAACTTTGAATTGGGCCAACAGTAATTTTACGATTCTTTTCAGAAAATTCATATCTAAAGTCGTTCAAAAGGGGTTTGTAGTTAATGGTTAGTGTATTACTTTCGGCCATGCCCGCGATATAAGCTTTGACAGAGTAGGTTTCGGCATGGTCAGGATGAAGGAGCTGCGCAATGGCAGTACCGTTTATCGTAGATGCAAAGGTTTTTAAAAACATATTATTTTTGGTGACAACCTGAAAAACAACAAGTGTACCATCGCCCACTAAATTGCCAAATCGGTCTGTAATGGCAGAAGTTTGTAACTTAGTGATCTGATTTCCATCTGCAAATTGATGGTTTCTTGAATATTCTATTTTAAAATTGGTTGGTATTCCGGGGTTCAATTCGGTTTCAAACTCTTTCGATGTCGTTTTTTCGCATTCCGTTGATACCAACATTTTTCCTGATTTAGTTCTTGAATAAATATTTTTCCAGGCAATGAATGAGGCTGTTTTTTCGGCCGTAACTGAAATATTGTCCAAAAATTGGTCTTTTATATACACCGTAGTGTTATTCTTTTTTGGATTGTCATAACTATCCGTAGGAATTGCAACCATCATGGTATAATATTCTGGGCCAGTTAAAATCGTGTTGGGTCCTAAATAATTTTCTAGTTGTGTTGGGGTATTATCATTGGGTAAAATCTCGAAATTTCCGGATTGAACATTTTTTTTGTTTTGAATTAAATACCACGAAACCACACCTGTTTTTATGCTGTACACAGGAGGAACAGTAAAAGTTAGTTTTCCTTTGAGAATTTTTCCTTGCAACAAAGTTTTGCCGTAGGAGTGAATCAAAAAAAGATCAGCATTAGCTAGTAATGTACTGCTGGCAAATTGCAGCTGAATTGATTTTCCTGCAATAAAGTTTTTTTGAGGGGTAAGCAACGGTCCAATTGTTCCCGAATTACTTGTTTTGCTGGCAGCAAAAACGAATAAAAAGAAACATGCGCTCGCAATGATATAAGGGTAAATTCTCTGCATCATTTTGGATTACCAATATAGTTATTCAATTCAATTTTTATGTAGCCAAAACCTTTGCCGTTTACTTTTTGCAGTTGTTCTTTCTCTGTCGATTTTTTACGTTCAGGTACTATCGTTCGGGCTAGTGATTCATTGGGCAACCCATTAACAAAACAATTTTGTAAAGACGAAATTATGACTTTACATGATCGTAAATCCAATAATGCGTAATCAAAATATTGTTTTCGTTGTACGCGAACTCCTTCTTTCAAGAAATAGTGGTCTACATAAAGTAATTCTTTATCATTAGTATAATACGAAATGAGTAACTCAGGAACAGTTACTTCCTGAATTCCATAGTTGAAAATAGTTCCTTTTATATGATCATTTTCAAATGCCAAGTCAGAAATTGCCACTTGATTATAAAAATCAGTAATGGCAATATTTCCTGCTGATTGTATGTCAAAATTCACAGGTGTTTCAGCAATACTCTTTGGGGTATATTCGTTCGGATTAAATGTTGTTGGTTTTTTAGACTCTTTGTTGAGCCAAGATATTTCTTCAAAATTTACTTTAAAGCTGGTGGTTTCCTTGGGTAAAATTTTGTGTTTGATCGTATTTTTTGCATTAAAAGTGGCTAGAACTTTGTCGTACTTGTTATATAAACTCGATTTCAAAACAACATCTGCAGGACTATTATCTAAGTTTTGTAATTCGCCAATAATCATATACTCATTTTTATAAAAAATAAGTTTGGCAGTTGTAATTTCGAGTTCAGGTTGTTTTAAAACATCTTCATGGTAAGTAGTTTGAGTTGATATTTTACGACGTCCTTGTTTGAAATACTCCGTTAAATTACTCGGTACAAATTGATCTGGCGGAATGTCAAGTGGCGGCCCTTGAGGTAAAATATACCATTTACTGCCTTTTTTGATGACTTCGTGAAAGTAATCTTTATGTATAATCTCTAAAGGTGTAATCCACTTGGTTTTGGCCACAAGTTTGGCTCTGTTTTTAGAAGTACTGAGCACATCGATGGAAATTGCATCCAGTTTAGCGTATGAATTTAATATTCCATCAGCAACAGAAGTTTCTAACATAAATTGAGAAATAGATAATTTACTTTCTGGGTCAATGAACGAATGTGCTTTTTCATAAAATTTGAAGTCGAGTGCGTCATAGTATGATTTTACCACATTTTTTGGGCTTATTTGAGTGGCGTTTTGAAGATAGAAATTGTACACACTATAACTGATGATGCCTAAAAGAAGTAAAATCCACAGGTGTAAGATGGTAATTATTTTTAACGGAAACTTCGTGTAAGGTACTTCAAACTTGAAAAAATCAGGTTTGACTTCTTCTTTTAACTTTAAAGCACGAAAAAATATACTTTGCACATTTATAATAAAGGCAATTATGATTGTTAGTATGGGAATAATACCCCACATGAGTTTAAGGTAGGTGGGTACGTCATCTTTGGGCAGTACTTTTGGAAGCGGGGCAATGTTTAATTTTTCCCAAACCATTATCCCATTTTCTAGTTGTGATAATCTGTGCCAGCCACAAAAATAAAGTATAGGATCATAAAATTTATCATTCGAAAAAACATACTTCAAATTATACTTTTCAGGAACGGTTAAAAATTGTTGTAGCGATCCAATGCCTTCCATACCTCTAAATTTTGAATTTTCGAGGCGTTCAATAGCCCTTGAGGTTAATTCCGGAAGACGTCGGGCAGAGTGGTAATTGCCATCTACTGTTTTTGCGTTTGTTTGTGAGGACAAAGTGGCCATTTGATCTCCAAAACCTAATGGCAAATAACGCCATTGATCGTGTTGGTCTTGGTTCAAAAAGTTGACAAGGGGTAAAGTGTTAATTTTTTGCGGTTGAAAAGGTCTAAAGTAACCCAACGTAATTGTAAATATGGCAAAAAACAGGAACGAACCTGAAAATGCAGCTCCTAAGATACGGTGGTACACATTCCCAAATCGGTTTTGTATGGCCGTTTTTAGGTCGCCCTCAATCAAGCGGTAAACAAACTCACCAAACATGGGCAAACTCATAATAGAAGCCCACAAGGTAAAACGGTCAAGGGTTAAAATATTAAACGCATTATCGCCCAAAACTTTCAGAGGAATAGGAGTGGTACCACCCGTTCCTAACACAATTAAAAGGGATAATGATAAACCAAAACAGATGTACCTTTTACTGTAATAGCGGTACAAAATATATGGTAATATAAAAAATAAAATACCCCAAGGAATTACAAAAAACATTAACCCAGATGAGGTTACCTCTAAAAAGTTGTCTCGGCTACCGTGTGGGATAGGTACTTGCGTTATAGGATTGGCTTTTGAATTAACCCAATACGGGAAAATACAGAAAACAATTAAAAAAAGTGATCCTCCTCCAAAAATGATAATGCGCTTAAGTAATTGAAATTGGAATAAGGTTTGCAAAAAAAGCTTAAACTTAATTTCCTTGTATGAGGTTACTTTCTCCCGCGATACATCCATTATTACGGTGCCAATTAATGGGAAAATAAAAAATACCATTCCAAAAATTGGTGTAACATGATGAGAGCAAATGGTTACAGCTAGTAATGAGAAAGCGCGCACCAAATTAATGATACGGCCATTTTTGATCCATAGGTAAATTTCAGGCATGCAATGCATTAAAACAGAAACTCCTACGATACTTGGCAGTTGACCAAATATATGTAAAGTCTCTACAAAAGACGAAGAAAACACCGCTACAAGAGCGGCATAGCCTGCGACTGTCCTGTTAGCAGTTATCAATAATGTATAACGATAAACTCCGGTAATAAATAAAATAATGCCTATTATGGCAACTGTAAACAATCCAAATTTTAAACCGCCTATAAGCGAGAGCAACCCTATGGCTTGATGCACTAAAGGCGGATATCCCATCACCGTAAAACCGGTGTACCAGCTGTAATTCCACGGTTCAAACCAACTAGTCGCGTAGTGATTGGCAAAAAACATATGTATCAACGCGTCATACGTACTTTCTAGGGTAAAAAATATGGCGCTAGCATGAAAAACCACTCCAATTAAAAGAGCTACAATTAAGTATTTATTTGATTTTTCTTTTGACAATTGTTTAGAAATGATTTTTTGTAAATGTATTAATAAATCATTTAATCTGAGAAAAACTGTATTTTCTATTCAAAAATTTATTGTGTTATTATTGTTAAAATTGTATATATTTACTACAACCCAAAAACCTAAACGTTACTATTATGAAAATATTGATTATTGACGATCAGGAGTTAGTACTTCTTTCTCTAGAAAAATGCCTCCTTGACCTAGGGTATGAAGTTGAATCAGCTCAAACTATTTCTGAGGGCATGGAAAAATACGATGCATATGAGCCTGATTTGGTTATTGCAGATATAAATATGCCATTCTCCAATGAGGCAACTAGCCAAAGTACAGAAGCAGACCTTCAAGAAGATTTCAATGGTCTCGAAATAGCAAAGCATGTCAAATTCACAAGAGGTCACACTACTCCAGTAATGATTTTGTCTGGTAACACGAATGAAGATATCATTGTAAAGGGCTTTGACATGGGTGTTGATGATTACATGAAAAAACCTTTAAGCCTCAGTGAAATTGGCGCTCGTGTGAAACGTTTAATTGGTAAAGGGAAAAAACCTGCCAAGGCAACCAAGAAAAACCAAATCATTCAAAACAACTGTATTGGAGTTGTAATTCCTTGTTATAATGAGGAGCTTAGGTTGTTAGGTGATGATTTTAAAGCCTTTATTAATTCAAATTTAGGATATCATTTGTGTTTTGTAAATGATGGTAGTAAAGATAAAACTTTGGAAGTTCTTGAAAAATTAAGGGAGGGAAATGAAGATCATATCAGTATATACGATTGTGAAAAAAATGGAGGTAAAGCCGAAGCGGTTCGTTTAGGGATGTTGCACCTAGCGAAGCAAGACCAGTTTGATTATATTGGTTTTCTGGACGCTGATTTGTCTACTGATTTCGCAGATTTTCAAGATCTGGTAACTACAATTTCTGCCTCAAAATTTAAGTTTGTAAGTGGATCTAGAATGGCTCGAATGGGAGCGGACATTACCAAAGAATCTGCAAGAGCCATTATTAGTAAAATAATCAATTTGATCATTCGTAAAACCATAGGGATGGAATTTAATGATACGCAGTGTGGTGCCAAGATCATGAGTAGGGATGTGATTGAAAAAACGTTTCAAACTAAATTTTTAACCAAGTGGTTGTTTGATGTTGAAATTTTAATGCGAATGAAACAAGTTTATGGAGACGAAAAAACAAAGCAAATTGTTTGTGAGCAACCACTAAAAAGATGGATTCATGCTGATGGATCTAAATTATCATTTAGAGATTCATTAAAAATTGTATTTCAAATTGGACAAATTGCAATTCACTACAGGTGACCTTTTATCCATTTCAATGTCTGCAATTGATCTGGTCTAAAGCGCAATTGGTCTATATCATTGCGGTAATTAATCTATTAATCTGTTACTAAATTCAAATTGTAGATAGCTTTGTCAATCTAATGAGCAATACGAATTTAATACATGAAGATACTTCTAATAGATGATCAAAAATTAATTTTATTAAGGGTTTGTAAATACCTAGTTTCATTTGGGCATACTGTAAAAAAAGTTACAAATATGTCTGATGGAATTAAAATTTATGATGATTTTAAGCCGGACTTAGTTATCACAGACATTGATATGCCGGTGATACCAAACTCAAATTTTGAACTCAGATTTCTGGATTACATCAAAATGAGAGCCGGTTTAGAGATAATAAAATACATCAGAAGCATAAAAAAAGAATCTACTCCAGTCGTCGTGTTATCAGGTAACAATAACGCAAAGATGATTCAAGAAGCATTTGATTTAGGTGCTAATGAATATTTGGTAAAACCACTTACGCTCAAAGAAATGGGTACTTGTCTAGACAAAGTGCTAGGTAACAAAAGCTCAGAAATCCACATTGATCTAGGTGTTATAGAAAAAACATGTGTGGGAATTGTAATTCCTTTTGGCACTAATTCTTTTGCGGCAGCGCACGATCAACTTATTGATTTTATCGTTCGAAATAATAATGTACAGGTGTACTTGGTAGGTTGTGCAAATACTGCTAAGCTCGCAGCGTTTTCAAAAAGAATTCCTTTTGATCACAAACAAAGAATTAGCGTTTTAAATTTTGATAAAGAACTCACTAAAAGTCAAGCGATTCAATTAGGAATGTTGCATCTGGAAAATCTACATCAGTTTGAATGTATTGCTTATATGGATGGGAATAGCTTACAATTGACTGAGTTCAAAAAGGTCATGCAAAATATCACTCATTCTACTTCTCTTGGTATTGCTATTGCCGCTAGAGAAAAACTTTCTTGCAGCTTATTTGGGTTTGATATGCAGCGGTTCATTAGGCAACAACGATTGAAACATATTTTAAAAAACACGCCACCCAGTGATTTTCCGGCAGGAATGGCCGCTTTTAATACTAAGTTAGTTGCGCCAATTTTCACAAAAATATTTAAATCTGAGTCTAAATTAGAAACGGAAGTAATAGAACGTATTAAAGAAGTTTTAAAGAAAGAAGGCAAAAGTAATCTAATCAATAATTGTTTCATCTATCACGACTAAAAAGTCTTGTTTTACAGTTTGAGTTATATGACAAAGGTCGTGTTGAACATGCTTGAAGTATTTCGAATTCATTTACTTTTAGGAGGCAATGTGTTTTTTTATCTTGTAGTTTTTAGTAATTTAGGCACCAATTTTGTACTAAAAATCTAAAAGCTCGCACTCCAACCGTGTTAAATCACTTACTCACATGAAAGAACAATTCAAAAAGTTTTTAAACGAAGAACAAGACCCAAAAGCCATAGAGAAAATTGCTGCCAAACTTAGCGACTTGCTAATGAAAAATGAAGAGGTGGGCTATATTGCAGTTCAAAAAAAACCCGCACTTACCGTACTTCCTGACGGAATTGTAATGACGAACAAGAGAATCATTATTTGTCAACCAAAAAATCTCGGATTGTCAATGAATTTTATTGATTACAGTTGGGACGAAATTGAAACTCCTTTTGTCAAAGAAAATATACTTGGTTCTGAATTTTCTTTTACAACCAAAACGAATATTGAAGTATCGATCGATTATATTCCGAAAATTCAAGCCAGAAAGATTTTTACTTTTGCCAAAGAGCAATTGGATATTTTAAAAACAGGCGCTGTCAGTGCTGTAAATGCTGAAGAAGCACAGCCAGCCGTCGTTGTTCCTGATGCTGAAGTTGTAGAAGAAATGGAAATCGAAGAAGTAACTAGTTTCGCCGAAATTATGCCTGCAGTACAGTCACCAGTGTATAATTATGAAGAGGAACAAGCGCAAGCAGTGCCAGAACCAAGTAAGGAAGCAGGACTTGCCGGTTTATCTCAAGACGAATTGTTTGAAAAACTACAGAATTATAAAAAACTACTCGATAACGGCTTAATTTTACAAGGCGAATACGATGCCTTCAAGAAAGAAATCTTGAGTCACATGTAAATAATGTTGGAGTCTTAAAGTCAAAAGTCCTAAAGTCAAAAGATCGTTTATTCTTGACTTTAGGACTTTTTTAAGCTCAATGATTTGTTCTACAGTGTTTTTTTCTGTTTTTCTACAAAATTATTCGACTGTAATTCTAATAAATCAGTAGCGTTTTTGCGCTGTAAGTCATACAGTTTTTTATCATCGGCGATGTCAGCGTACACTTTATCGTGCATGGCCTCGCTTGTTTTTACCAGCAGTGAGCGCTGGTATTTGTCTTGCTCAATCGTCGCTTTTAAAGCAGTGTCTAAATCTTCTAATTTAAAATCGTATTCGCTTTTTGGAGCCAGAAGTTTTGCAATAATTGGCGAGGTTTCAATCGCTAAAAATAGCAACATTATAAAAAACGATGGCAACCAAGGCAATTTGTTCAAGGCATTTATTCGGGCCATTAAACCATCAAAACCGTCTATGATGGGTTGGGTTTCGGTTACTTTTTTGTCTAAATCAGCTTGTAACGTTTTTGTGTTTTTTTCCATCTCAGCAATTTTAGCCAAGTTGGTTTTTTGCAAAGTGTCTAATTCTTGTTTAGCCAAATCATGCTTGGCAATTTTTTCTTTAAAAACAGGACCTTTACCTAGTTTTTTGGTTCCCGCTGTTCCTTCTGCCTCTTTGATATAGGTTTCGTACAAGGTGTTAACCTCTTTTTCTTTAGTTGCTATTTCTAATTTCAGCTTATCAATTTCGGCTTTGTTTTTGTCTAAATCACTTTTGAAATAGGTAGCTACTTCTTTTTTATTGGCCAAAGCCATCGCATTTTTTTCTTTCAACAAAACAGTATTGATTTCCTTCTCGAAAATTTTAATTTCTAAGGGTTTCGAGATTACAACAGCAATTATTATTGCTAAAACAATCCTTGGTGTGGCTTGTAAAAATTCGGCACCAAATTGATCTCTTTTTCGAATAGTAGAAACAATAAAACGATCTAAATTAAAAATAAGCAAGGCCCATACAACACCAAAAGCAATTGCCGGATAAATGCTGTCGAATACGGTAAATAGGGCATAAGCACTGGCCAGAAAAGCCATAACCGCAGTAAAAAAAACAGTAGCGCCAATGCCTACATATTTGGTTTGCTCGCCTTGCGAACAACCGTCAAGGAGCTCGCTATCGGCACCTGAACATAAAATAAAAAAGGGTTTGAACATGATTGGTGATTTTTGATTGTGATTGATATGGCAAATTTAAGGCCAAATTTTTAATTCTGTTGTAAATAGTTGATTTCTTTTTACTTAGGGTAAGATAAAAAAAAGAGCCGTTCAAAATGAACGGCTCTGGAGAATTGTTGAATTAATATTAACTTAAGCGTTTGGTGCGCCCGCTAAGATCTCTGGATTAGCGAACTCTTCGAATTTCGCAAAATTTTCTTTGAATTTTTGCGCCAACTCTACTGCTTTTTGATCGTATAAATCTTTGTCTTCCCAAGTGTTTCTTGGGTTCAAAATTTCACTAGGAACATTAGGACAAGATTGTGGTTTAGCAATACCAAAAACTTTATGATTTTCGTAGGCTACATTATCTAATTCGCCATTCAGCGCAGCAGTAATCATAGCTCTTGTGTATTTTAATTTCATGCGGCTACCTACACCGTAAGCGCCACCGGTCCAACCTGTGTTGATTAGCCAAACGGTTACATTCGCATCTTTCATTTTTTTGCTCAACATTTCAGCGTACTTTGTTGGGTGCAACGGCATAAACGGCGCTCCAAAACAAGCTGAAAAATTAGGTTGAGGTTCTGTTACTCCTGCTTCTGTACCAGCAACTTTAGCGGTGTAGCCTGAAATGAAGTGGTACGCTGCTTGACCTGGAGTTAATTTTGAAATTGGAGGCAAAATACCAAATGAATCCGCTGTTAAAAAGAATATATTTTTTGGGTTGTTACCAATTGACCCTGGTTGAATATTATCAATGTGCGAGATTGGGTAACTTACACGTGTGTTTTGAGTAATCGAAACATCTTCAAAATCAACTTCGTTGGTTCCTTCTTTAAAAACAACGTTTTCAAGAATGGCTCCTTTTTTAATAGCTCTAAAAATGTCTGGTTCGTTCTCTTCGGTTAGGTTGATTACTTTTGCGTAGCATCCGCCCTCAAAGTTAAAAACAGTATTTTCATTCGTCCAACCATGCTCATCGTCACCAATTAACTTACGCTCTGGGTCAGCTGATAAAGTTGTTTTACCTGTTCCTGACAAACCAAAAAAGATAGCAGTATCACCGTTTTTACCAACATTGGCGCTACAGTGCATTGGTAAAGTGTTTTTGTCAACTGGTAAAATGAAATTTAATGCAGAGAAAATTCCTTTTTTCATTTCGCCTGTATAGCCAGTACCACCAATTAAAGCTACTTTTTTAGTAAAATCTAAAATAGCAAAGTTGCTTTGGCGTGTTCCATCTACAGCAGGATCAGCCATAAAACTTGGCACACACAAAACAGTCCATTCTGGTGTAAAGTTTTCTAGTTCTGATGCTTCAGGACGCAAGAACATGTTGTAGCAAAATAAGTTTGCCCAAGGCGTTTCGGTCACTACGCGAACATTTAATCTGTAGTTTGGGTCAGAACAAACGTAAGCATCACGAACGAAAACTTCTTTATTTGATAAGTAAGCAGTTACTTTATTGTAAAGCTTTTCGAAAGCACCAGGCTCAAACGGAATGTTAACTTTGCCCCACCATACTTTATCTTCGGTGATAGCGTCGCGAACGATAAAACGGTCTTGTGGAGAGCGTCCAGTATATTCACCTGTATTCACAGCTAGTGCGCCAGTTGAACTTTCTATTCCTTGACCTGTTTTTATTGTAATATCGTGTAATTCTTCAGGAGATAACTGGTACTGAATTTTTGCATTTTCAATTCCTAGGTCTTTTAACGAAATCGATTGCGAGAAAAGCGTGTTGTGGTCCATAAATTTTGTGTTTATAGTTTCTTTTTATAGACTGCAAAAATAGAAATATTATTTCAGTTAGTTCTTAATTCTGACGATTTTGTGATTTTTTATCAAAAATTGATGCCAATAATACGAACCAAGCAATAATTAACAAGAGACCGCCTATTGGTGTTACGAATCCGATAATTTTAAAATCGAATGAGGTGAGTGAATTGGTTGCTAAAAGGTAAATCGATCCCGAAAACAATACAACTCCACTTAATACTAAGTAATAAATTACTTTGCTTGCTTTTTGCGAAAGCATATCCAGTTGCCCAACTAGTAGTAAAAACAGGGCGTGGTACATTTGGTAACGCACTCCCGTTTCAAAAGTAGCCAATTGATCTATAGATAAAACTTTTTTCAAGGCATGTGCGCCAAAAGCGCCTAAAATAATAGCAATCATTCCTAAAACGGCTGCGGCTTTGATGTATGTTGTTTTCATGTGTGGCAAGGTGTATTGTACAAAAGTATTTCATCTAGGGTTTATTTACAAACCATTCTCACTTTAGTTTTACGTGGATTTCGCACTACAGATTTTGCAAATAGTTGGCGTAACTGTTTAAAATAAATTTGTTTTATTTGTTATAAATACAACAATTATGTATGTTTGTGTTATAAATATATAAAATGAGAACAATTTTAATCATCGGTGCAGGAAGGTCGGCTTCGTCTTTAATTCGGTATTTACTTGAAAAATCCGATGATGAACAGTTGCATCTCGTTATTGGTGATTTGTCATTGTCATTGGCTCAAAAAAAAACCAACAATCATCCCAACGCTACAGCAATCGCGCTCGATATATTTGATGAAAAGCAACGTCAACAAGCCATTCAAAATGCGACAATTGTAATCTCAATGCTGCCCGCACACCTGCACATTCAAGTGGCCAAAGATTGTATCACCTACAAAAAACATTTGGTTACAGCCTCGTATGTGAGCGATGCTATGCAAGAATTAGATGCTGAGGCGAAAGCAAACAACCTTATTTTCATGAACGAAATTGGCCTCGATCCCGGAATTGATCACATGAGCGCCATGAAAGTGATTGATGAAGTGAAGGAGAAAGGTGGCGAAATGATTTTGTTTGAGTCTTTTTGTGGTGGATTAGTCGCTCCAGAATCAGATACGAATTTGTGGAACTATAAATTTACTTGGGCGCCGCGCAATGTGGTATTGGCAGGTCAAGGCGGCGCTGCTAAATTCATTCAAGAAGGCACCTACAAATACATACCCTATTGCAATTTGTTTCGTAGAACCGAGTTTTTGCAAGTAGAAGGTTACGGTCGTTTTGAAGCCTATTCAAACAGAGATTCCCTAAAATACCGATCTGTGTACGGCCTTGATGATGTACTCACCTTATACCGTGGCACCATCCGTAGAGTGGGTTTTTCAAAAGCTTGGAACATGTTTGTGCAACTTGGCATGACCGATGACAGTTACATCATGGAAAACTCCGAGAACATGAGTTACCGTGAATTTGTCAACTCGTTTCTGCCGTATCATCCTACCGATTCTGTTGAAATCAAGACGCGTTTGATTCTCAAGATTGACCAAGACGACATCATGTGGGACAAATTGTTAGAACTCGATTTGTTCAATCCTAACAAAAAAGTCGGACTCAAAAACGCCACACCAGCCCAAATTTTAGAAAAAATATTAACCGATAGCTGGACTTTACAGCCCAATGATAAAGACATGATTGTCATGTATCATAAATTCGGATACATTTTAAACGGCAAAAAAGAACAAATCGATTCCAAAATGGTGTGCCTCGGCGATGATCAAACCCATACCGCTATGGCCAAAACCGTTGGTTTACCGGTTGCCATGGCTACATTGCTAATATTAAACGGAAAAATTACCACTCCCGGCGTACAATTGCCCATCCGTAAAGAGGTGTACCAACCCATCCTAAAAGAGTTAGAGTCCTACGGCGTACTGTTTCACGAAACCGCCATGCCGTACTTGGGTTACAACCCCGATAAAGAGTTCAGTTAGTTTTTTTTTAGATTTTTAGTTTGATGAATCCGCTCCTTGTACTAGGTAGCGGATTTGTTTTTTAAAATCCTTTATTCATGCGGAGCGTGGCCAAAGTGTGGGCGTGCCCCTTCGTGAAAAACTTCGGGTCAGGCTGTACGCTGCAATCTTTGTGTTTTTAAAGAAAAAACACAAAGGATTTCTCCCGAAGTCTCGGGACCTTTCTTCACGCGAGCCCGGTTTTCAGTTGCTGATTTTTTAATTAAATAGTAAGAAAAATTGTTTATATTTGAAAAACGCAAAGCGAAACAAGACTTAGATTATCTACACATGTTTGGTTGTTTTTATGAGGGTTTATTTCGTTTATATACAAGTTATGCCTTATGGTGAAATGAAAGGAAGTACAGCTAAATATTCGACAGAAGAAATTCTTGAAATTTTCAAAGAACAACATAGACTTTGTAGTCCACTTGACTGCGAAGCAGACCCGTGGGCAGAAATAGCAGCCGAAATGACAATAAGAGAATGGAGATGGGCTAACGACTTATTAGAATGGAAGAAACTAGGTGAATTTCTTAATCAAGAATTCCGAATTGACATAACCGAAAAAGAATGGTTTGACAATTTAGAACCTGCAAAAAGCAGAAAACTAATTAATGTTTGTGAACTAATTTCCAATCACGCAGTAAAAGACAGTTACGAACCAAAGAAACTATTTGGGCAACCTTGTATTAAAGCGGGTGTGTTTTTGACGATAAAAAGAAACTTAAAACAAAAAGGCGTTGATGTTTCAGAACTCAAACCTTCTTCAAGTTTGGTTGAATATATGAATAAGTATTTTTCACCTTTTTTGGAAGAAATCACTTTGACAGGAACAAGACCAATAGAAAAAATTGAAACAAAAATAAGATCCAAAACAAGAACAAAAGGATTTTGGAAATCAATTAACCTTTTTGAACCTGAAAGACAAGAATTACTAATCGGAGAAGTTAAAACGTTTCGAGATTTAGTGGAAAAAATAATTGAAGAGAAAATGAAAAACAGGGCATAACAAACGCTATAATCAATTTAGACATTAGACTTAATTTAAAATTAGTTTTGTATTTGGGAGATTTGGCTAATCCTAAAGTTACTGGTCCTGTTGCCCAAAAACAGCCTTTTAATTAAAAACAAATTATGGAGAAAAGTACAGTGTTATTTTTAATAATTTTAATTTCAATTTCTTGTCAAAACAAGCCGACAAGACAAGCTAAACTTGTTGAAAAAGCTGCAGTTAAAAACACTAAAATAGAAAACAATCAAGCAAGCAAAAATTCCCAAAGTGCAAAAAAATGGCTAATTGAAACTATCAAAACTTATTTTAAAAAAGAATTTCCGAAAATGACAGGGATAACTACCAAAACTTATGAGGAATACAAAACTGAGGCTACAAATGTTGACTTTGATACTGATGTAACAATGACTCAAATAGAATTTGAAAATAAATGGAAAAATAAATATGACACAAAATATTCAGGAATAGGATTTGGGTTTTTAATATCAGGACAAGATTGGGGGAAAATTGAAATCACAAAATGCAATTTATTATCTGAAAAAGATGGTAGTTATGTTTTTCAAACTATTTTGAGTGATACTGAATTTAAAACTGACTATAAAAGAGATATAAGAATAATAAAATCTGGAAATTCTTTTTTGATAGATGATGTTAAAGAATATAATTAGACGTATAAAAGTGCCCCTAATAAACGTTACAAGCAATTTGGGTTTTAGACTTAATTGAAAAATGGTTTTTTAGTAGGGAAATTAGTCAGAATCCGCAAAAAAATAGAATTTAATTTAATCCCAAACAGCCTGTAACCCTTAAAAGTTATGCCTTACTTATACGCAGAGATCAACCAAAATCAAATGACAATAAAAAAGTTACACTTACGCTTTCCAATTAAAATTAATTAGGGCTATCTAAATTTATTTAGGTAGCCTAATAAATATTATAATAATGAAATTAAGATGCATTAACCTTTTACTTACTTTGTTCGTTTTTACAACAGTAGTCTCTCAAAACATTAATACCGATTATGTTTGTTTGTATAATTTAAAATATACCCGAAATGACAATTCTTCGGATAATGAACAATTTATTTTATTAGTTGAAAGTAAGAGTAATAAATCGGCCTTTTTAAGTAGTACCGTATATTCCCTGAAT
Organism: uncultured Flavobacterium sp.; assembly: GCA_964566045.1. Taxonomy (GTDB): domain Bacteria; phylum Bacteroidota; class Bacteroidia; order Flavobacteriales; family Flavobacteriaceae; genus Flavobacterium. Next base: position 13,406 of record CAZMHK010000006.1, on the reverse strand, counting down.
TCCTTAAAAAAAACCAATCCAAACGATTATGCATCATATGCCTCAGAATTTCCTGAGATTGTATATCATAATAACAATAAGATAGATGTTTTTGAAGATATAAAAGAGTTTAAGTACAGGTATATTGAGAACGAAAAACTCAATTGGGAAATAGTAAAAGAAAAAAAGAAAATTGGTAAAGTGAATGCTCAACTAGCTAAATGCAATGCATACGGTAGAACATGGTATGCATGGTTTACAGCTGAAATACCGCTTAATTATGGGCCATATAAATTCAAAGGATTACCTGGTTTGATAGTAAATATGTACGACTCTGAAAAAAAATTAAATTTTACACTTGATAGCTATAAAAAGAAAACAGAGACATACACATTGCCAAGAATAAAAGATTATACTCTAATAGAAAAAGATAAATATTATAAAAATAGATTTAAAATTTTAACTGCAGATGATGGTGTCGTACTATTTAAAACTTCTGAGGAAAGAAAAAAATGGTTTAACGGAGTAAAAAGAAGGTATAGAGGTACGGTACTCCTAGATATTAAATACCCACAAGAATAAGTTAAACAAGAAAAGGTTAAATTTTATTTGTGGAAAAAAATCGGCGCACTAATGATGAGAATGATAATTCTATTTATTTTGATTGGCAACTTTGGATACGCACAAACTACTATCAAAGGAAATATATACGACAAAAAAGGATCTCCAATTGCTAACGCAAATATTTTAATCAATAATAAAGCTACCCAAGACATCATTACTTATTCCACTTCAGATGAAAAGGGAATGTACAGTCTAAATTTCAATGTAGATCAAAAAGAAATAGATATTCAAATAAGTTCTGTAGATTTTGAAACGGTTATTGAAACACTCAAAAATGAGAATCAAAAAAAAGATTTTGTATTACAAGACAAAGTATTTGAATTAAAAGAAGTTGTAATAAAGTCTTCCCCAATTACTCAAAAAGGGGATACGATTAATTATGCTGTAAATTCATTTTCTAAAGAGCAAGATAGGAGTATAGCCGATGTTTTGAAAAGAATGCCCGGAATAGAAATTTTATCAGATGGAAAAGTTTTGTATCAAGGTAAGCCTATTAATAAATATTATATTGAAGGACTTGATTTATTAGAAGGAAAATACAATTTAGCTAATGATAACTTATCCTATAAAGCTGTTTCCCAAGTGCAAATCCTTGAGAATCATCAACCGGTTAAGCTGCTGGACAGTTTAAAATTTTCTAATGATGCAGCATTAAATATTAAACTAAAAAAAGACTATACCTTTACTGGTCAAGCTAAACTAGGTGTAGGTACGGCTCCATTTTTATGGGATATCAATGTTACACCAATGCTCTTTACAAAAAAAAGACAAGTCTTAGTATCCTATCAAGCTAATAACACGGGTAATAATATAGCTTCTCAACTCAAGACCTTAACTATTGACGATTTATTAAGTCAATTTGAAAGTAGTAACGAAAAAACAAACTGGTTATCCATTCAAAAATTATCAAATCCTAATTTTTCAGAGAAAAGATGGTTAGACAATAACATTAATTTGCTCTCCATTAACTGTTTGCAAAAAATGAAAAACGATTATGAACTAAGGTTGAACTTCTCCTATTTAAACGATAATCAACGGCAGGAGGGATCTACTAATACTCGTTTTATAACACAAAATAATACAGTGAATCTTCTGGAAGAAAACAGCAATATGTATGCTACAAATCTGGTACAAACTAACATTACGATACACAAAAACTCTAAAAAAAAATATTTTAAAAACAGTTTAGATTTTGAAGGAAACTGGGACCGCCAACGTGGATTTATTGACACTGGAAATCAAAATTTGACACAAAATGTAAGGGGTGAATATCTTAAAGTATCAAATAGTCATAAATCAATTTTCGGTATCGGAAAACAATTGTTAACTTTTAATTCGTATGTAGGTCATAATAAAACACCACAAAAATTAAAAGTAAATCCGGGACAGTTTGAAGAAATTTTAAACAATAGTAATCCTTATGAGCAAGTAACTCAAGCTGTAGATTTAAAAACGTTTTACACAAACAATTCTTTCAGTTTAACTAAAGGAATCTATCAATTTACATTTGAACCCAAAATAGGGTTTCAATTAGAGAATCAAAACTTGAATAGCCAGATAGTCACTACGAGTAATGTGCCTTTGGGAGGTGATTTGTCAAATAATTTAGATTGGATGCGATCAAAAATTTATTTTGATCTCCTAACACAGTATCAAAAAAATAAATGGCATGTAGACTTGACAACACCCATAAACATGCAAACTTATGCCATAAATGACAAACCTTTGCAAAGAAAAAAGAACTTCAATACGGCAACATTTGAACCACGACTATCAATAGTTTATGATTTAAATTCCTATTGGAAAATCAACTCAACGGTAAGTTTTAGCAATCAGTTTGGGACAATAAATCAATTGCATTATGCCTATATTTTGCAAAATTACAGAAGCATACAAAAAATTGATGCGCCATTGCCACAAATTTTTAATCAGAATAAATCGCTCGGGTTTGGGTACAGAAACCCACTAAAAGCCTTGATTTGGAATATTGCCTACACCAACACTAAAAGCACAAATAATTTGCAATATGACACACAAATTTTAGCTAATGGAGCAGCAGAGATAAAAGCGATCGAACAAAAAAACACTGTTTTGGGTCAAAATATTTCATCACGTATCAATAAACAATTCAATGAATTAAAAACTAATGTAACCCTTAATTTTGGGTACAGCTTAGCAGAGGCGCAGCAAATATTAAATGCAAATACTACTTCAATAAAAAACAAGAGTTGGAATCTAGGAAACAAAATTGATATTGATATTGTTAAAGGGATTAATATTGAATATGAATCTAGAATGAACTTTACTAAAAATAAAATTCAAGAAACGTATAATCCCTTAATCATACAGCAAAATCATTTGCTAAATTTAAATTGCAATAGGTTTGAAAATCAAATTTTTATTGTAAAATCGGAGTACATTAAAAACAATTTATTTTCTGAAGATTCAAAAAATGTATTCCTGGATTTTATTTATAGATACACCATAAAAAAGAAAAAAATTGATTTTGAATTTCAGGTTAATAACATATTCAACAACTCAACTTTTAAAACCGTTAGCATAAGCGATTTCAGTTACATAGAGACTAATTTTAATTTAAGGCCAAGACAAGCCGTTATCAAAGTTGTCTTTGCCTTGTAGCAATGAAGTTGATATTGTTACATTTTTTTTTCATAGTTAGGCCTGTATTCTATACATAAAGAGCTATTTTATTTTTTTAACTATTTGGGCGTGCCCCTCCGTGAAAAACTTTGGGTCAGGCTGTGCGCTGCAATCTTTGTGTTTCTAAACAAAAAACACAAAGGATTTCTCCCGAAGTCTCGGGACCTTTCTTCACGCGACCCCAGTTTTCAGGTGCTTATTTTTTAATAATTTGTAAGATAATTTTAATATATTTGAAAGGTTTATAATCGATAAACCTTCATCTTTAGTTAAGTAGTGAGAGGTTTAAGAGCCAATTAATATGAGTTTATCTTTTGCACTTAGTACTTGAACTTACAAATAAACAAATGAGATACTTACTTATTTTATTCATAACCTTTAATTTTTATAGTCAAAACAAAGACCTAGATAAGTTTAAGAATTTAAAAATTATTAATAGCATCACAAATTTACCTGTAGCCAACACCAAAATTTTCTCGAATGATACACTCATTACAGTATCTAATGCAAAAGGTATTGTTACAATTAGTAGCTCTTTAAAAAATATTACACTTAGAAAAAATTATTTTTATGACCAAACCCTAAAACTTGAGGAAATAAATGATAACGAAATAATTTTAGATAGTATTATATCCTATCAATTAGATGATGTGGTGGTTTCAAAAAGTAAAATTTTTTTAGATCAAGTGTATAGTAATTTTGTAAATAGAAGCAACTACAAATTGAATTACAAATTTCAGAATAAAATCATCAGACTTTCTACAGATGATAAAGACTTTGTAAATATTGATGAATTGTTTATTAATGGTTATATGATTAAAAATTCAAATAATGGCAGTCTACAAATATATAACAGGTATTATGATTTGAAATTTTATGAAAAAAATGGTCAAAAAGGTATTTTTAATAAAGATTCGAAATCTAATATTATATTTTTAAATAATAAAACTTATACTGTACCAGCTAGCTTTTATTCACACAGTAGCTTTTATAATATTTTAGAAATACATGACTTCTTTAAAAATCAAAAAAAGTACAAATTTGAAGTTGTAGAGGATGAACAATGTTATTCTTTAAAATACATTTACACAGACGCAATCGATAAATTTAAGTTTGACATAAAAATTGTAATCGATAAAGGACATAATGCCATTTTGAGTTATAATAAAACATTAGTTGCCAATAAAAATTACAGTAAAAAAGTGCAAGTTGTAAATACGACGGAATATCAGCAATTTTTCTTTAAAAAATATGCGGCAGAGGTTATTCTCCGTAAAAATATTGATAACGAATTTGAAATAGTAAACGAAAGTGTCAATATAGAATACGATTACATAAATAAAAACATTAAAATACCTTTTTATTACAGATATGTTGTTGAACCTACAGTTCCTTTTAAATTTAATATTGATGAGTTTGTTGATTTTTATACATTAATTAAAACAAAATAGGGCTTAATATAGTACAAAACCCGCTGTAGCACCTGTACTTTAACTGCTAGCTTACCTGAAAGTTCAGAAAAAAAGGAAATTATGAAAATCGAAAGGCAATTTAACGAACTAAATTTTGAAGAATATAAATTCTTCATTGAGAATCATAAAAATTATACGGATTTTAATACATTGGGACTTTATCGTTCTATTTATGAAAATAAAAATATCAACATCGAAGAACAAATATTTATTCGTGATTACGCAAATAAAATATTTCAGAAAACATTTGATTTTCTTCAATTAAAAGATCCTTGGACTTATCTTAAAATACAAACTTTAGGAATGGAACTGACAAATGGAGATAAGGAAGAATTGTGGCGAAAGATACGTGAAAATCAACAGAGAATATTAAAGCAAAAACGAATAAGACATCAAAATTTCGGAGAATATTCAAAACATAATTGTGGATATGAAACTTGTCCTATGAATGGTATAATGATTAAACAAGGTTCGTTTATGGCTGAATACGAAATGTCTCTTGGAAACATATGTAGGTATGTACAAAAGCAAAAGTCTGAAAGGAGAAAATCAGAAAGAAAAAGTGAAAAAAAGATAATAAATGAACAATTAAATCTAGAATAAGCGGTTTCACGAAATGACGAAATCCCACTGGCGCTCGTTTACAACGAATGCTTATTTAGCTAAAAAAACAATTCGTAGCGTTTGTAACGCGGCGAGCTAAAACAGGAGTGGTTTTTAAAATCGCGGTTGAAGCTGGCTTGACGCTATAAAATTCACCGCAAATTCGCAGATTTTCTTGATTGGATGGATTAGAAAATCATCGAGGGTTTGCGTTAAGGATGGTAGTGGCGCAGAAAACTTAAATTAAACACATTATAATGAAAGAAATAATTGAGGGCAAAATAAACAATATTGAATACGATAATGCTTCCTGTAAAATTCTATGGATTTTGAAAGAGGCTAAGATTTCTGCAGAAGATAAAGAAAAGGAGATTGATATTTGTGAAGGTTTTAGAAATGATTGGCATAAAAAAAATGTGTTATCTGTACCAACATTCCGGAAGATGATATATTCAACTTATGGCATTTTAAATCCAACAGTTGTATGGGAAAATATACCTTATGCAAATCAGGAGGCATATGACGTAGTTAAACAAATTCCCTGCTGATTCTTCCTAAAATGATTGGGAAATTAAAAAAGCATACAGTGATGGAAAAGTTAAACTCCTAAAGCAAATCGAAAATTTAAACCCTAATATAATAATATTTGGAAATACGCTTAAATTTTTTGAATTCGAGGATTTATCAAAAATAGGTTGGGATATTTTAAATACAGAAAAAAAATACGCTGATGATATTACTTTAAACACAGCATATTATAAAACTTCTGATGGTAAATTATGTATTGATGCTTATCATCTTTCATACCCCAAAATAACAGATAAAACATATTGGGAAGAAATCAGGAAAATTTTTATCATTTGGGAATCAAATAAATAGTATAAAAAATGAATAGCCAAATGTTTGGCCTAATTTATAAAAATAAAAAAAAGATGAAAAAGACATTAATTTTAATATTATTAAGTAGCATTTCGATGTTTTCACAACAAACTAATAAAAATGATTTTTATGAGTTTGAAAGAGAAGGCAAATTTGGCAAAGTAAACAGTTCAGGTAAAATAATAATTCCTGCGAAATATGAATATTTTGGAGAAGGAAAAGGAGAATTATTTCCCGCTAAACTAAATAATCTATACGGAGTAATAAATTCGAAAAATGAAATTGTTGTTCCATTTATGTATGATTATTTAGAAATGGAGGACGAATTAATTAGTGTATCATTGAATTCAAGGTATGGTTGGGTTAATTCAAAAAATCAAATTGTAATTCCTATCAAGTATGATTCATCTTTTCATTTAATTGATGGCAATTTTCTTGTACGTATAGATGGTAAAACTGGTTTACTTGATGAAAAAGGAAATGTGATTATGGAAATAAAATATGATGAGTTAGGAGATTTTCTGTCAAGAATCGGCTATAGCGATAATAAAATATTATTTAAAAAAGATAATAAATATGGTTATTTAGATAGACAAGAAAAGATAGTAATTGATCCTAAATTTGATTACGCTAGTAGTTTTCACAATAATAAGGCTATCGTTGGGCTCGATAACAAATATGGAATAATTAATGAAAAAGGAGAGTTTGAAATAAAACCAACATTTGATGATATCCGTTATCATGAAGGGTTTTATATAACCAAGTTAAATGGAAAAGAAGGATGTTTAGATTCTGATATTTCAGTTTTACTTGAACCGGAATATGATGATGTAGATATTTTCAATGATGGTTTAGCTCTAGTTGAAAAAGATAGCAAGTATGGCTTTATAAATAAAGAAGGCAAATTTGTTATTCCTTTAGTGTACGATGGAGCAAGATATTTTTCGGAAGGACTCGCTCCTGTTTTGAAAAATAACAGATGGGGCTACGTTAATGATAAAAATGAGACTATAATTGAATTTAAATTTACTGGAAATGTTTCGTGGTTTTCAAATAATATGGCTATTTATTTTGAACGCAGTTCTTCTTCAATGTCATATAATGATAGCAACGATCTTTGTGGTATGATAAATAAGAAAGGGGAGATTGTTATAAAACCAAAATATAAAAGTATTGGGTCCTCTTTTAGGAACGGTGTTAATGTGGTTGTAATCGGTAAAAGGAGATGTTTAATAAATCTCAAGGAAAAAATAATTTTTGATTTAGAAAACATACAATTAGAACCTGAGCTAGGATTTTAAAAAAACAGAAATTCATTTTTAGTAAAAGTGATCGCCCAACACAGCTCCCACTGGCGCTCGTTTACAACGAGTGCCTACTTAGCTTCTAAAAACAATTCGTAGCGTTTGTAACGCGGCGAGCTAAAACAGGAGTGGTTTTTAAAATCGTGGTTGAAGCTGGCTTGACGCTATAAAATTCACCGCAAATTCGCAGATTCTATTCTTCCCACTGGCGCTCGTTTACAACGAGTGCCTATTTAGCTTAAAAAAACAATTCGTAGCGTTTGTAACGCGGCGAGCTAAAACAGGAGTGGTTTTTAAAATCGTGGTTGAAGCTGGCTTGACGCTATAAAATTCACCGCAAATTCGCAGATTCTATTCTTCCCACTGGCGCTCGTTTACAACGAGTGCCTATTTAGCTTAAAAAAACAATTCGTAGCGTTTGTAACGCGGCGAGCTAAAACAGGAGTGGTTTTTAAAATCGTGGTTGAAGCTGGCTTGACGCTACAAAATTCACCGCAAATTCGCAGATTCTCTTGAGTGGATGGGTGAGAAAATCATCGAGGGTTTGCGTTAAGGATGGAAGTGGAAATCCTTTTTAGGCGCCGTTTTTAGGCGCCAAAAAAGATTGAGAACGTACAGCCTGACCTTGTTGCTTGACGAATGGTGTTTTTCAAGATGGATTTTGTGCAACAAGGGAGCGCCCAAAAAAAAACCGCCCTGTGGAGAGCGGATTTCTATTCATTTACGGTTTCGCTGATTGTATCATTATTGGTAAACTATAAAGTACTCGCACCGGCTCGCCTTTTACCTTTCCTGGAGTCCATTTTGGGCAAATGTTCATTACGCGTATTGCCTCTTCAAATATCACGGAGGTTTTTTACATCGGTAATGCTGCCGTCTTTTTCGACAATAAAAGTGATGTAAATTCTCCCTTTTAAATCGGGTTGCTCTGGAGTTTTGTAGTTGTTACCAACAAATTTGTAAAATTCCATTATTCCACCAGGAAAATCAGGTTTTTCGCTTATTTCAGAGGTGTTATAGACGTCGTTTTCTCCTTTTTTTACTATTTTTTTCTCGGTACTAAACACATCTATTTCTATTGTTTCAGGAGCGCCTTTATTTATTTTAGCCAATAATTCTTCGTTGGTTGGGAGTTTTTCTTCTTTTGAAATTATCGAAGGAATCGCCTTTTTTTCGGCAGGGGTTAAGTCGTTGTACTTTTTTTCAGCGGCAATTTTTCCCTTTTCATCTTTTACCTTAAAAGTCGTTTTTTTGTAATAGTTTTGAAATAAACCTTCTGATTTGTTGGTTTGCGCATTTTGTTTAGTAGGGGTTTGCTGTGCAACAACCTTGGCGCATAATGAAAATAGTAAGGCTGTTATCGCAGGCAAGAGCAAGGCTTGCTTGGCAAAGGCTTTTCTTTTTGATGTGGTTTTTGTCATCATGAGTAATCGTTTTTTAGTTATTAAATAGTTCAAATTACTGGCCAAGTAAAAAGTTGGGTTCGCGTTTGCCTTTGAAAGCAACAAAGATTGGTAAAACGGAACATTGTTATAAGAGTGCACTACTTTCTCATCGGCGAGAAATTCGTGGTTGAGTTGTATGGCTTTTTTGTAAAAAATAAAAATGGGGTTGAACCAAAAAACGGTTTTCAATACTTCGATAAACAAAATATCCAAAGTGTGTTTTTCGGTCACATGCGTAAGCTCGTGTGTGTACAATTCGGCTTCAACTTCACGGTTGTTGTATTCCGTTTCGTTGATGAAAATGGTATTCAAGAACGTGTGGGGTAGCGTTTTTTCTGGAACCAAAACCAATTGAGCATTCTGGTATGCAATGGGTGTATTTGATTTCATTTTTTTTGAAATCTGCACCACATTACGCATAAATCGAAACGCTAAAATAAAAGTGACCAACCCATACAAACCCCAAAGCGCAATGGCTACATAGTTTATTTCTTCCACTACAACAGTAGTTGTTGGTAGGAATTGGATATTTCCGGGTGTAACTGTGGGTTGTGCAATTTCCTGAACAACTTCAATAGTTATAAACGGAATCACCATCGAAAAAACCAAAGCAAACAACAAGTAAAACCTATTGAAACGGTGCATTTTTTCCTTTTCTAACAGCAAGTGATACACTCCTAAAAGCACCACAAGGCTGAGGGTCGATTTGATCAGAAAGTCGTTCATTTTTTCTTTTTTAGAATTTCACTGTCAATTATTTTCTTGAGTTCTTCCAGTTCCGTTTGCGACAAATTAGTTTCTTTGGTAAAGAAAGAAGCAAATTGTGATGCCGAATTGTTGAAAAAATTACTAATCAATCCGTTGACGTGTTTCGAGAAATAGTCGGTTTTCTTGACCAAAGGATAATATTCTCTAGAGTTTCCATATTCGCGGTAGGCTACAAATTGCTTATCAATCATGCGTTTTAGCAAAGTGGCAACCGTTGTGGTAGCGGGTTTTGGCTCTGGATAGGCTTCGAGTAAATCTTTCATGAAGGCTTTTTCGAGTTGCCAAAGGTGTTCCATGAGTTGTTCTTCTGAGTTTGTTAATTGCATCGTATATTAATTTTGATTTCTGTCTGATAGTAATTCTCCTTTGTCGTAGGTTCTAATGGTGGTTAACTTTCCATTTTCGTCATAATACAGCCATTTGCCGCTGTAGTACCAATGTGCATATTTTTCAGTTGTGTCAATTTTTGATATTCCTTTTGATTGTATTTGACCGTTTTGATGATAGATAACGGTTTTGCAAATAGTGCCTTTGTATTTTTCACGTTTTATAACTTTACCATCAAGGTAATAGCGCCATTTTTTTATCGGATCACCTTTGCGATAGGTACCAATTGATTTGTATTTGGCGCTGTCTTGTGTGTAATGCTCTACCCATCGGCCTTTGCGCAACTTGTTTTTGGTTTGGTTGGTTTTGCAGCTTACAACAGCAAGTACAACAACTAGTAAAATATAAATATGTCGCATGGCTTTGAGTTTTGTTCTACAAATTAAAACATTGTTCTACAAATGTAGAATAAAATTTTAAACAAACAATTTTTTTGCAATAAATTTGTTGTTCAAGTAGTTACATCAGGATTTAGGTTAAAAGCCTTTTTTACCTTCGAGCTATTGATTTTATTGGGATATGGATTAAACATGCATTGTCAAAAGATACGTAAGAATTTTTGCTTATATTTGAAAATAACAAAATGAAGCTGACTTTTTATAATGTAGCTTGATTTAGGTGTTTTTCAAATAGGTATAATTTAGCAGTAACGAGCTGTTGGACTCTAATTAAATAAAAACTAAAATGAAAATAAAATATTATACCATAGTTCTAATTGCTTTATTGTTTTCTATTAATTCATTTGCGCAAACACAATTGGAAATGAATCAAGCAGCTAATGCTAAATACAAAAAAGCTGATGCCGAACTCAATAAAGTGTACAAGCAACTAATTTCAATTCTTACTCAAAGTGAAAAATTACTATTGATTCAGGCTGAAAAGGATTGGGTAAAATTCAGAGATTCGAGCTGTAAATTTGAATCTTCTCAATATGAAGGCGGAAGTATAAAACCTCTTGTTTATTCAACTTGTTTGGAAGAATTAACAAGGAAAAGAATTTTAGAAATTAAAGCCAGTATAAAGGAAAGAAACAAGAAATAACACCAACCTTTATGGAATTTACCTTTACAAAATATAGTTTTGTTAACGCGCTTTGGTCATTGATTCCAATTTTTCCAACTTGGACATTAATTCCTGGTGTTTTTGCAGCAATGAGCTTAGAGAAAATCACTGGTGACTGTACAACGGGCTATTCAATTGTTCTTTGGTTTTCTGCGGTCGTAGCAATTGGAATGATGATTTTCTATGGCTATAGATTGGACAAGACTTTGTTAAAGACAAAAAAAGAAGTGAACCGTAATTTTAGGTTTTATTCTTTGATACTATACACTTTATTAAATACTGTTATACTAATAATGATGCTTGGCGTCGATTTGGCATGTTATGGAGACGGCCAAACGTTTTTAATGTGCATTTTTTCAGGACCACTTGCAAGTTTAGTACTTATTGCTTTTGGGTTTTTATTGGATTTGAAGTAACATATTTCTCCACGTTTTCTGTAACTAAAACCATTTTATCTCCTCAAAAAAAACTATCAACGAAGCACTATTTTGCGTTAAGGATGGAAGTGGAAATCCTTTTTAGGCGCCTTTTTTCGGCGGCTAAAAAGATTGAGTACGTACAGCCTGACCTTGTTGCTTGACGAATGGTGTTGTTCAAGAAGGATTTATGTGCAACAAGGGAACGCCCAAAAAAAATCCGCCCTGTGGAGAGCGGATGATGTGGGTTTTAACAGAATCTATTTTGACAATTCTACAAAATACTTGTAAAACAACGGTATGGTTTCGATTCCTTTGAGGTAATTGAAGATCCCGAAGTGTTCGTTTGGCGAGTGAATGGCATCGCTGTCGAGACCAAATCCCATGAGGATGGTTTTTGATTTCAGTTCTTTTTCGAATAAAGCTACAATAGGGATGCTGCCTCCGGAACGCACAGGAATGGCTGGTACGCCAAAGGTTTCGGTATAGGCCATATTTGCGGCTTTGTAGCCAATGCTGTCTATTGGAGTTACGTAGCCTTGCCCACCGTGATGCGGTTTTACTAAAACGGTTACGCCTGCGGGAGCAATGCTGGTGAAATGTTTGGTGAATAATTCCGTGATTTCCTCCCAGTCTTGATTTGGGACTAAACGCATGGATATTTTTGCGTATGCTTTACTGGCAATTACCGTTTTGGCACCTTCGCCGGTGTAGCCGCCCCAGATTCCGTTCACGTCTAGCGTAGGTCGGATGGAGTTTCTTTCGTTGGTTACATAGCCTTTTTCGCCATACACATCATTGAGTTGCAAGGCGTTTTTGTATTTTTCTAAGCTAAAGGGCGCTTTGGCCATTTCGGCTCTTTCTTCAAGAGATAATTCCTCAACATTGTCATAAAAACCTGGAATGGTGATGTGGTTGTTCTCGTCGTGAAGCGAAGCAATCATTTTAGCCAACACGTTGATTGGGTTTGCTACGGCACCACCGTACAAGCCAGAATGCAAGTCGCGGTTTGGACCTGTAACTTCCACTTCTACATAACTCAAGCCACGCAATCCTGTTGTGATAGACGGTTGCTGGTTAGAGATCATTCCGGTATCAGAAATTAAAATCACATCGTTTTTAAGTTTTTCTTGGTTGCGTTCTACAAACCAGCTTAGGCTTTTGGAACCAATTTCTTCTTCGCCTTCAATCATGAACTTGACGTTGCAAGGTAAAGTGTTTGATTGTACCATGTACTCTAGCGCTTTTACGTGCATGTACATTTGGCCTTTGTCATCACAAGCTCCACGGGCAAAAATGGCGCCTTCGCGATGGATATCGGTTTTTTTAATTACGGGTTCAAATGGGGGAGACGTCCACAACTCCATTGGGTCTGGTGGTTGCACATCATAATGTCCGTATACTAAAACGGTTGGTAAATTAGGGTCGATGATCTTCTCTCCATACACGATTGGGTATCCTGGTGTGTCGCAAATTTCGACAAAATCGCAGCCGGCTTTCTCTAAACTGGCTTTTACGGCATCTGCAGTTTCAAAAACATCGTGCGAATAGGCGGTATCAGCACTTACGGACGGAATTTTTAATAATTCGATTAACTCATTGATAAAGCGTTCTTTGTGTTCTTGAACGTATGCTTTTATGTTTTCCATTAGTTGAATTTTGTTTATATTTTCAAAAGTACAAAAAAGAGTATGAATATTTTTTGTCAAAATTGTTTTGAATATTCGAAGTTAAGTGTATCTTTGCACCCACAAACACCAGTTCAAAGAACTCCTCTTTAAATAAGAGTTTAGTGAATTAATTGCA